>NZ_CVTO01000015.1:0-2151 GCF_900004715.1 Pseudomonas sp. 24 E 13 | reverse complement strand
CGGGGCCCCCACTCGACAGGTTCAAGCGCAGCGCGATCACCTGGGTGACCCAGGGCACCGGCCCATTGACGCGCGCCGCAATCCGCACCGCCGAGGGCAAACGCCGGGTCCACGGCCACTCGCTGATCCAGCCGGTGGCGCTGCCCTTGGGCGACACGCCGCGATAGCTGAACTGCAGATCTTCGACCCCTTTCAATAACACCTGTGGCTCACTGCGCGACGCCGGCACGCTGACCTGCGCTTGAGGCTCAAACCGCGCGAACGCCACCTGCAAATCGCGCTGCGCCTCGGCGCCGGTCAACTGCAGGGTGAAGCGCTGAATCCCGCCACCGAGCACGCCCGGCAGGGTCGCGACAAACTGCATGCGCTGTGGGCTGCCGGCGAAGAACCCGTCGGTCTGGCTGTCGTCCTCGGTCACGTCCAGGGGCAGCGCCTCGCTGATCGCCGTGCGCAAAAACTGCTGCGCAGCCCGTATTTCATCCAGGCTGACCGTGTAGCGCTGCGCCTTGAGCACCGCGCGATTGGCCCCCAGCAGCGCGCCACCGACCAGGGTCAGTAATACACCGAGCAGGCTCAGCACGATCATGATTTCGAGCAGGGTGAAGCCCTGCTGCCGGCGCGTCACAAACCGGCCCCTGCCGCACGCAGTTTCAAGGTGCTGAAACTGGCGTGGCGCGGCCCCTCGCTGACCGTCAGGTCGAGGCGAAACAACTGCGGCAGGCCGATCCGCGTGGGCTGTTGGGCGATGCGCAGTTGCCAGGCGATGCCGTCCAGATCGCCTTGGCGCACGCCATTGGCCAGGGGACCTGCTGCTTCCTGGTCCATCACGCTGACGGCAGCATGGCTCAGGCGATCGCTGTGGGCGACGTGCAACAACGAGCGCGCGCTCTGGCCGAAGGCGACCAGCAGCACCGTGCTGCAGATCGCCATGAGCGTCAGCGCGGCGAGCATTTCCAGCAGGGTGAACCCGGCTTGCCGCTTCATGGCAGCGCCCTGGACTGCACACTGCCGGTCAGCCAGCCAATATCGATGCGCCAGCGCCGGCTGCCATTGGCCAACAACAGGTTGCCGCCGGTGGAACTGCCATCGGGGTAGAACTCCACCGCCGAGCCTGCATGTTCGGCCGTGTGCAGGGTGACTTGCAGGTCGGCCGGCCAGTGTTTTTTCGGGCGGCCCGGGGCCTGGAAGCTGAGGCTGCGCAAGTCGAACGACGTGCTTTGCGGGGTGCCGCTGACAATCGCCCGCGCCCGCGTGCTGCGCAACGCCTCGACCATCTGCCCGACCGCCTGGCGCTCCTTGGCGGCGCGCAGGCCTTGTTGCAGGCCAAAACCCACCAAGCCGGCCGCGATGCTGATCAAGACGATCACCACCAGCATCTCCAGCAAGGTAAAACCACGTTGGGCGTTGGCCATGTTCAGCGGTTATTCCCAGTTGCCCAGGTCGGCGCTGTAGCCTTCGCCGCCGGGTTGGCCGTCCTGACCGTAAAAGATCAGGTCGAACGCGCCGTGCTCACCAGGGAAGCGATAGCCGAAGGCATGGCCGAACGGGTCCTTGAGGTCCGACGGCTTGGCATACGGGCCGGCCCAGCCGGCGCTGTTGCCCGGCTTGTCGACCAGTTGCTGCAGGGACTTGGGCGGCGAGCCGACGTCCAGGCCGTAGCTTTCGATTTTCATGCTCAGGCTGGCCAGTTGCGCCTTGCCGGCGCCGTACTTGCCCTTGTCCACGTTACCGCCAACCTGGCGCACAACGATGGTCGCGACGATGCCCAGCAGCACGATCACGGCGAGCATTTCCAGCAGGGTAAAACCGCCCTGGCGGCGGGCGGGCTTGAATCGGTTTTGGCGCATGGGTAAGGGTCCTTGAGGGTTCATATATTGCTGGTCAGGCTCATCAGCGGCAGCATGATCGCGAGCATGATCACCGCCACCAGCACCGCCATGACCACGGTCAGCGACGGCACCAGCGCGGCGAGCAGGCGGTCGATGCCGCGCTTGGCTTCAACGTCGAACACATCGGCGACCTTGAGCAGCATGCTGTCGAGTTCGCCGGCCTGTTCGCCGACTTCAATCATTTGCAGCGCCAGGTCGGGCAGCAACGGCTGCGCGCCGAAGGCACTGGCCAGGGTGCCGCCGCCCTTGACGGATTCGGCGG
>NZ_CVTO01000113.1:83960-108771 GCF_900004715.1 Pseudomonas sp. 24 E 13 | reverse complement strand
GCCACTTCGCGGTCATGGGTAATCAGGATGACCACATGGCCCTGGCTCGCCAGTTCGTCGAGCAGGGTCATCACCTCGGCGCCGCTGTGGCTGTCGAGGGCGCCGGTGGGTTCGTCGGCGAGGATGATATGCCCGCCGTTCATCAGCGCACGTGCAATGGACACCCGTTGCTGCTGGCCACCGGAGAGCTGGTGCGGACGGTTGCCGGTGCGCTCGGCCAGGCCCAGGCGGGTGAGCAGGGCATTGGCGCGGGCGTGCCGTTCGACGGCACTGATACCGGCATAGATCGCCGGCATCTCGACGTTTTCCTGGGCCGATGCCGACGGGATCAGGTGGTAGCCCTGAAACACGAAGCCGAACGCTTCGCGGCGCAGCCAGGCCAGTTCGTCGCTGCCCAACTGGGCGACGTTTTCCCCGGCGAACAGGTAATCGCCTTCGCTCGGGCGGTCGAGGCAACCGAGGATGTTCATCAACGTCGACTTGCCGGAGCCCGACGCGCCGACGATGGCGACAAATTCCCCGGCGTGGATCGACAGGTCGATGCCGCGCAGTACGTCGACCTGCGGGCTGTCGCCGCCGCCGTAGGATTTGCGGATGTGCTTGAGTTCGATCAGTGGCGTGGTCAACTCAGCCCCCGCTGCCGTCGGCTGGGCCGATCAACAGGTGATCGCCTTCGTCGAGGCCCTCCAGCACCTGCACGCGCAGGCGGTCGCTGATGCCCAGGCGCACCGAGCGCTGCTCGATGCTGCCGTTTTTCGCCACCACCCGGGCGAGTTGCGTATCCGCCGTAGGCACGCCTTGCAGCGCGGCGACCGGCACGGTCAGGGCGTCCTTGACTTGGCTGGCGACGAAAAACACCTGGGTGGTCATTTCCGCCATCAGCGCGTTATCGGCGTTGTCGACGTCCAGTAACACCGTGTACAGCACCACGCGGCCGGTGCCGCTCTTGCTGTTGCTCGGGCTGCCGCTGCCCTGGGTTTCGTTCAACGGCTTGGGCGGGATCGGCAGGATCTGCCGCACGGTGCTGGTCCAGCGCCGGCTGCCGCCGCTCAAGGTGGTGAAATACGCACTCATGCCGGGTTTGACATGGCCGATATCCGCCTCGGACACTTCGGCCCACACCGTCATCGGCGACAATTTGGCGATGCGCAGGATCAGCGGCGTTTGTTGTTGCGCGTTAAGGGTCTGCCCGACCCGCGCATCCACCGCCACCACGGTACCGGCCATCGGCGCGTAGATGCGCGTGTAACCGAGTTCCGCTTCGTCGCTGCGCAGGCTGGCCCGGGCCTGGCGAATCTGGGCCTGGAACATGTCGACCCGCGCCTGGGTGGCGTCCAGTTCGGCCCTGGCGGTTTGCACATCTTCTTCGCGGGTGGCGTTACCGGCGCTCAGGCGTTGCTGACGCTGGTATTTCTGGCGCGCCAAGGCGTGCTGGGCGTTCTGCTCCTGCAATTGCGCCTGCAGGTTTTCGATGGCGTAGCGGCTGGCGTCGAGCTTGGCTTTTTGCGTCGACGGGTCGATCTCCACCAGCAACTGGCCTTCCTTGACCTGATCGCCGGCCTCGACGTGGATCTTCTGGATCTGCCCGGAGGCCTGGGCGCCGACATCCACATACCGCCGTGGTTGCAGGGTGCCCAGGGCCGTGACGCTGTTTTCGATATCGCCCCGGGTGACCGTCACGGTGGCCAGGGCGTCGCGGCCCGGCGCAAGGGCTTGCCAGGCGACAAACGCAACGATGGGGATCAGGCACGCCACCACAAGCAGGGCGCGTCGGGCAGGTCGAGGGCGTTTCATGCGTAGGTTCCAGCCAGGAAAGATCGGGGCGCAGTCGCGCAGAGCTGACAGGTAAACGAAGAAAATCGCCGGGGATTTAGGCTGTTACACGCGCGGTTACAGGTCGAGCGAAGAAAAAAATCGACCGTTGATGCGAGACTTCTTTAAAAGTAGATGAGAATTACTATAAATTGCACGCACTCAAACTGCCATCATTGATGGCTGTGTTTCTACGCAGGTTGGCATCGTCCGCACCACGGCCATGGGGCCAGGAGTCATGTTGGAAAACTACTATCGCGAGCTGGTGTGTTTCCTCAACGCCAAGCTGGGCAACCGTCAGGTGGCCGAGGATGTGGTGCATGACGCCTATGTGCGGGTGCTGGAGCGCTCCAGTGACACGCCGATCGAACAGCCGCGCGCGTTCCTGTACCGCACCGCGCTGAACCTGGTGATCGACGGCCATCGGCGCAACGCTCTGCGCCAGGTGGAGCCGCTGGAGGTGCTGGACGCTGAAGAACGCTTCGCCCCCTGTTCACCCCACGCCAGCCACGACCAGAGCCAGCGCCTGGAGATGCTCGAACGCGCCCTGGCCGAGCTGCCGGCGGCCTGCCGCGACAGTTTCCTGTTGCGCAAACTCGACGGCCTGTCCCACCTGCAAATCGCCGAGCGCCTGTGCATTTCCCGCGCGCTGGTGGAAAAGCACATCGTCAATGCCATGAAGCACTGCCGGTTGCGCATGCGTGAGTGGGAAGCGCACTGAAGCGCTGTTAGTTAAATTTTATTTCACTGTCCTCGTTTCCTATCAACACACGGCCTGTTGTTCAGGCCATGAAGGTATTCCGCCCCAACCGCCAAGGGGCTTATCCAGAGGACACTGGAATGACACAGGCAATTGCTTCGCCCGCGGTTCACGACCTGATCGGCATTGGCTTCGGCCCTTCGAACCTGGCGCTGGCCATCGCCTTGCAGGAGCGTGAGAAAGCCCAGGGCAAACTGGACGTACTGTTCCTCGACAAACAGGCCGACTACCGCTGGCACGGCAATACCCTGGTGACCCAGAGCGAATTGCAGATTTCCTTCCTCAAGGACCTGGTGACCCTGCGCAACCCCACCAGCCCGTATTCCTTCGTCAATTACCTCAAGGCCCACGACCGCCTGGTGGACTTCATCAACCTGGGCACCTTCTACCCGTGCCGCATGGAGTACAACGACTACCTGCGCTGGGTCGCCGGGCAATTCCAGGCCCAGGCCCGCTACGGCGAAGAGGTACTGGCCATCGAGCCGATCCTGCACCAGCAACAGGTTGAAGCGCTGCGCGTGATTTCCCGCGATGCGCTGGGCGAGCAGCATGTGCGCACCACGCGCTCGGTGGTGGTCAGCGCCGGTGGCACGCCGCGTATTCCCGAGGCGTTCAAGGCGCTCAAGGGCGACAGCCGAGTATTTCACCATTCCCAGTACCTGGAGCGCATGGCCGGCCAGCCGTGTGTCGACGGCAAGCCGATGCGCATCGCGGTGATCGGCGGTGGTCAGAGCGCCGCCGAAGCTTTTATCGACCTCAACGACAGCTTCCCGTCGGTGCAGGTCGACCTGATTCTGCGCGGTTCGGCGCTCAAGCCGGCGGATGACAGCCCGTTCGTCAATGAAGTGTTCTCGCCGGCCTTTACCGACCTGGTATTCCAGCAAGTCGGCGCCGAACGTGAGCGCCTGGTCGCCGAGTACCAGAACACCAACTACTCGGTGGTGGACCTGGACCTGATCGAGCGCATCTACGGCATCTTCTATCGCCAGAAAGTGTCCGGCATCGCGCGCCAGGCATTTCGCACCATGACCGTGGTCGAAAAGGCCACCCCCGGCCCGCTGGGCATCGAACTGACGCTGCGCAACAACGCTACCGGCGAAACCTGCGTGAATCACTACGACGCGGTAATCCTCGCCACCGGTTACGAACGCCAGATGCACCGCGAACTGCTCGCGCCGCTCCAAGCTTACATAGGCGATTTCGAAGTGGCCCGCGACTACCGCATCGTCACCGACGAGCGCTGCAACGCCGGCATCTACATCCAGGGGTTCAGCCAGG
This sequence comes from Pseudomonas sp. 24 E 13, assembly GCF_900004715.1. Classification (NCBI taxonomy): domain Bacteria; kingdom Pseudomonadati; phylum Pseudomonadota; class Gammaproteobacteria; order Pseudomonadales; family Pseudomonadaceae; genus Pseudomonas; species Pseudomonas sp. 24 E 13. Next base: position 104,921 of record NZ_CVTO01000113.1, on the reverse strand, counting down.
CCAGCCATGGTTTGAGCGATACGTTGCTGTCGGTGCTGCCGATTCGCGCCGATGAAATTGCCGCGTCGTTGTACGAGAACGATCGCAACCGTGGCACCGCGCGTTCGGTGCAGGACCTGCTGCTCGCCACTGCAAGCTGATCTGAGTCAGTAGGAGCGAGCTTGCTCGCGAAAAACGCGAGGGCGCCGGGTTGATTCAGAAGGGGCGCGTTATCGTTGACGTTGTTCGCGAGCAAGCTCGCTCCTACGGGCGGTACTTGTGACAAGCAGATGCTGCTGATACTGTACAAAAAACCAGTATCGGTAGCTCTCCATGCAGTTGATCGAAAAGCTCAGCATTCTCGCCGACGCCGCCAAGTACGACGCTTCGTGCGCCAGCAGTGGCGCACCCAAGCGCAGCTCCGAAGGCAAGGCCGGGCTGGGTTCCACCGACGGCATGGGCATTTGCCACAGCTATACGCCCGACGGCCGTTGCGTGTCGCTGCTCAAGGTTTTGCTCACCAACTTCTGTCTCTACGACTGCCAGTATTGCGTCAACCGCCGTTCAAGCGATGTGCCCCGCGCGCGCTTCAGCCCGGAAGAGGTGGTCACCCTGACCCTGGACTTCTACAAGCGCAATTGCGTCAGCGGCCTGTTTCTCAGTTCCGGCATCATCCGCTCAGCCGACTACACCATGGAGCAGTTGGTGCGGGTCGCCAAGTTGCTGCGTGAGGAGCACGATTTTCGCGGCTATATCCATCTCAAGACCATTCCCGAAGCCGACCCCGCGTTGATCGCCGAGGCCGGGCGCTATGCCGACCGCCTGAGCGTGAATATCGAGCTGCCTACCGATGCCAGCCTGCAAACCCTGGCGCCGGAAAAACAGATCGTCTCGATCAAGCAGGCCATGCAGACCATCTACACCGGTGAACAGACGGTGCTCAACGAACCCCGCGCACCGCGTTTCGCGCCGGCCGGGCAGAGCACCCAGATGATCGTCGGCGCCGACGACACCGATGACAGCACCATCCTGCACGGTGCCGAAGCCTTGTATGGCAACTACAAACTGCGCCGTGTGTATTACTCGGCGTTCAGCCCGATTCCCAACAGCCCCAAGAGCGTGCCCCTGGCTGCGCCGCCGTTGATGCGCGAGCATCGCTTGTACCAGGCCGACTTTCTGTTGCGCAGCTACGGCTTCAGCGCCAATGAACTGTTCGAAGGCCCCGGCGACCTGGCCCTGGATATCGACCCCAAGCTGGCGTGGGCCCTGGAGCATCGCGAGGTGTTCCCCCTCGATCTTAACCGCGCCGAACCGACCTTGATCGCGCGTATCCCCGGCATTGGCCTGCGCACCACCCAGCGCCTGGTGGACTTGCGTCGCGAACGCAAGATCCGCTTCGAAGACTTGGCGCGCATGCGCTGTGTGCTGGCCAAGGCCAAGCCGTTTTTCATCACCAGCGATTACCACCCACAGCAGGCTGACAGCACCAGTGTGTTGCTGCGCGAACAGCTGCGCGATCGCCCGCAACCGCAACAGATGGGGTTGTGGGGATGATCAGCCTGGAATGCGACAACCTGTTCAGCACCTGGCGCGAACAGGCGCGCTGGCTGCTCAGCCATCAGGTCGACCCCAGTCAGGTGAGCTGGGGTGCAACCGAGGTGGCGGATCTGTTTGCCACCGACGAGCCCATTCCTTCCGGGTTGGGCCCGTTCCAGGCGCGCATTCCCAAGGCCTTGTTGCAACTGCTGGAGTCGGCTGCCTGCTACCAGGGCGATCAGCGCTGGAGTTTGTTGTATGAGGTGTTGTGGCGGGTCAGCCATGGCGACCGCACGGCCATGTTGGCAGGTGACAAATTGGGCAGCGAGTTGCAGCGCCGCATCAAGCAGGTCAGCCGTGAAGCCCACCACTTGCATGCGTTTGTGCGGTTCATTGCACTGCCGGCCGAGGCAGGGCCCGAGCTGCCGGAGTACGTGGCCTGGCATGAGCCGGCCCATGATATTTTGCACAGTGCCAGCCAGCATTTTATCGGGCGCATGGGCCGGCATCGCTGGATGATCGCAACGCCCCTGGATGGGGTGTATTACGACGGCGAGCAATTGATTCACCAACGCCGGTGCCCCGAGGCGTGGCAGCAACTGGCGCAAAATGTCGACGACCCGCACAGCGCCATGTGGTTGACCTATTACAGTCACATCTTCAACCCGGCGCGCTTGAACCCCAAGGTGATGGAAGGGCATCTGCCGAGCCGGTTCTGGAAGAACCTGCCGGAAGGCAAGTTGATTCCCGGGCTGATCAGCGAGGCGCGCACGGGCAAGCAGAAGGATGGACAGGCCAGGCTGGTGAGCACCAAGCCCGGCAAACGCATTTCAAGCGGGCACAGTTAGAACATGTGGGTAGGGCTTGGTATGGTGGTGTCTGTCAGAGCGCCCTCAGCCAGGAGCAATCATGTCTACCGCTGTTCGTCTTGCCCAAACCGCCGATGCCGAAGGGATCAGCCAGGTCATCCTGGCGGCCTTGCATAGCAGCAATGCACAGGATTACCCGGCGGACGTGATTGCCCGAGTGGCCAGTCATTTCACGCCCGAGGCCGTGCTGGCGCTGCTCAAGCGCCGTGTCGTGCTGGTGGCCACCCGGGATCAGCTGATCGTCGCCACCGCCGCGCTTGATGCCAATGTGGTGCGCTCGGTGTTCGTCAACCCGGCGCTGCAAGGGCAGGGCATTGGGCGACTGTTGATGATCGAGATCGAACTGCGCGCCCGCGAAGCCGGGGTGACGGTGTTGAGCGTGCCGTCCTCGCTGACCGCCGAGCCGTTCTACAGCAAGCTGGGGTTTCACACGGTGCGCGATGTCTATCATGGCAATGAACGCACGCTGGTCATGGAAAAGGCCCTGCTGTCCCGGCATCCCATCGGCCCGTATCGCGACCGTCAGCACCGTGCGCAAGTGGTTGAGTTATGGCAGGCGGCGTTCGGCTATGACACCGCGCATAACCTGCCGAGCCTGGCGATCGATAAAAAGCTGGCGGTCAATGACGGGTTGTTCTTTGTCGCGACCGATAAAAAAGCCGTGATCGGTACGATTCTCGCCGGCTACGACGGCCATCGTGGTTGGCTGTATTCGGTGGCGGTGCATGCCGACTATCGTCGCCACGGCCTGGGATCATCGCTGGTGCGTCACGCGGAACAGGCGTTGACGGCATTGGGTTGCATGAAGATCAACCTGCAGATCAATGGCGGCAATGACGCAGTGGTGGGGTTCTACGAGGCGTTGGGATATGGGGTGGAACCGAGGATCAGCATGGGCAAGAAGATTGCCGGGAATATTCCTGCCCAATCTTAAGAACACAGGAGATCAAATGTGGGAGGGGGCTTGCCCCCGATAGCGGTGTGTCAGTCACTGAAAATATTGACTGATCCACCGCTATCGGGGGCAAGCCCCCTCCCACAGGTTTTGCAGTGTTGCTGAGGCAGTGGCTTAGACCTTGACGATCCAACCCGCCGGCGCTTCAACGTCACCGGTCTGCACGCCCGTCAGCTCTTGGTAGAGCCTCTGGGTAATCGGGCCCACTTCGGTTTCGCTGTAGAACACGTGCATCTTGTCGTTGTACTGGATGCCGCCGATCGGCGAGATCACCGCAGCGGTGCCGCAGGCGCCGGCTTCCTTGAATTGGTCGAGCTTGTCGATGAACACCTCGCCCTCGACCACGGTCAGGCCCAGGCGGCTCTGGGCCAGTTCGATCAGCGACAGGCGGGTGATGCCCGGCAGCACCGAAGGCGACTTCGGCGTGATGAACTGGTTGTCGTGGGTGATGCCGAAGAAGTTGGCCGAGCCGACTTCTTCGATTTTCGAATGGGTCATCGGGTCCAGGTAGATCGCGTCGGCGAAGCCGGATTTCCTCGCTTCCGAGCCCGGCATCAGGCTGGCGGCGTAGTTACCGCCCACTTTGGCGGCACCGGTGCCCTGTGGCGCGGCGCGGTCGAAGGTGGAGATCTGGAAGTTGTGGGGCACCAGACCGCCTTTGAAATAAGCACCGACCGGGATGGCGAACACCGAGAAGATGAACTCCGGCGCGGTGCGCACGCCGATGTTTTCACCGGTGCCGATCACGAACGGGCGCAGGTACAGCGCGCCGCCGCTGCCGTAAGGCGGGATGAAGCGCTCGTTGGCCTTGACCACCTGTTTGCAGGCTTCGATGAAGTCTTCGGTCGACACATGCGGCATCAGCAGGCGGGCGCAGCTGCGTTGCATGCGCGCGGCGTTCTGGTCCGGACGGAACAGGTTGATCGAGCCGTCCTTGCAGCGGTAGGCCTTGAGGCCTTCAAAGCACTGCTGGCCATAGTGCAGGGCGGTGGAGCCCTCGCTGATGTGCAGCACATTGTCGTCGGTCAGGGTGCCTGCTTGCCATTCGCCGTTTTTCCAGACCTGGAGAAACCGCTTGTCGGTCTTGATGTAGTCAAAACCCAGCTTGTCCCAATTGATGCTTTCGTTACCCATGACACCCTCTAATCTCTGGTCAAGTCGGATTTTTTTCTGGATGGGCTCAACAATACTTCATTCTTGGCCGGTGTGGGAGCGGGCGGTTGGACCATTCCACATCTCTATTGGCCTCGCCACGGTTTTACAGATGCAACGCATGCCCCAAAGCCCGCAACGCCGCTTCCTGCACGGCCTCACCCAAGGTCGGATGGGCGTGGATGGTGCCGGCCACATCCTCCAGGCGCGAGCCCATTTCCAGGCTCAGGCCAAACGCAGTGGACAGCTCCGACACCCCGGCTCCCACCGCCTGCCAGCCGACAATCAGGTGATTGTCACGCCGCGCCACCACCCGCACGAAGCCGGTTTTCGACTCCAGGGTCATGGCCCGCCCGTTGGCGGCGAACGGGAAGCTCGACACGATGCAGTCCAGGCCGGCAGCCTTGGCCTCGTCCGGGGTCTTGCCCACCACTACCAGTTCCGGGTCGGTAAAGCACACCGCCGGAATCGCCGCCGGGTTGAATTCGCGGGCTTTGCCGCTGATCAGTTCGGCCACCATCTCGCCCTGGGCCATGGCCCGGTGTGCCAGCATGGGCTCGCCGCTCAGGTCGCCAATGGCATACACATTGCGCATGCTGGTCTGGCAGCGGCTGTCGATCTTGATCGCGGCGCCGTTCATGTCCAGGTTCAGCGCTTCGAGGTTGAAGCCCTGGGTGTTGGGTTTGCGACCCACGGCCACCAGCACCTGATCGGTTTCCAGCGAAAGGGTGTCGCCATTCGGGTCGCGCACTTGCAGGCAGTTATCGGCAAAGCCGCTGACGCTGTGCTTGAGGTACAGCTTTATGCCGAGTTGCTTGATCGACTCGTTAACCGGCTGGGTCAGCTCGGCATCGTAGGCCGGCAGGACGCGCTCCTGGGCCTCGACCACGCTGACGTCGGCCCCCAACTTGCGATAGGCGATGCCCAGTTCCAGGCCGATGTAACCGCCACCCACCACGATCAGCCGCTTCGGTACGTGGTTCGGGACCAGGGCTTCGGTGGATGAAATGACCGGTCCGCCCAGCGGCAGCATCGGCAACTCGACGCTTTTCGAACCGGTGGCCAGCAGCAGGTGTTCGCACTGGATGCGCTGCTCGCCCACGTCGACGGTCTTGCCGTCCACCACCTTGGCCCAGCCATGGATCACCTGCACCTTGTGCTTTTTCAACAACGCGGCGACGCCGGTGGTCAGGCGGTCGACGATGCCGTCTTTCCATTCCACGCTCTTGCGGATGTCCAGGGTGGGCACGTCCACTTCGATGCCCAGTGGCGAGCCCTGGCTGTGGTGTACCGTCTGCTGGAATTGCTCGGCCACATGGATCAAGGCCTTGGACGGAATGCAGCCGATGTTCAGGCAGGTGCCGCCCAGCGCCTGGCCTTCCACCAAAATGGTCGGGATGCCCAGTTGGCCGGCGCGAATCGCGGCGACATAACCGCCAGGGCCGCCGCCGATAATCAGCAGCGTGGTGTGTAGTGTCTGAGTCATGCCCTTACTCCAGGAACAGGCTGGCGGGTTGTTCGAGCAGGCCACGCACGGCCTGGATGAATTGCGCCGCGTCCATGCCATCGACCACACGGTGATCGAACGAGCTGGAGAGGTTCATCATCTTGCGTACCACGATCTGGCCCTTTATCACCATCGGCCGCTCGACGATGCGGTTGACGCCGACAATCGCCACTTCCGGCAGGTTCAGCACCGGCGTGCTGACAATGCCGCCCAGCGCGCCGAGGCTGGTCAGGGTGATGGTCGAGCCCGACAGCTCCTCGCGGCTGGCCTTGCCATTGCGCGCGGCGTTGGCCAAACGTGTGATTTCTTCGGCAGTGCCCCACAGGCTGCGGGCTTCGGCGTGGCGCACCACCGGCACCATCAGGCCGACATCGCTCTGGGTGGCGACGCCCACATGCACGGCGCCGAGGCGGGTGATGACCTGGGCTTCGTCGTCATAGCGCGCGTTGATCTGCGGGAAATCGCGCAGTGCCACCACCATGGCGCGCACGATAAAGGGCAGAAGGGTCAGCTTGCCGCGCGTGGCGCCGTGTTTGTCATTGAGGTGCACGCGCAACTCGTCCAGCGCGGTGACGTCGATTTCTTCCACGTAGCTGAAATGCGCGGCGCGGCGGGTGGCGTCCTGCATGCGCTGGGCAATCTTGCGGCGCATGCCGATCACCGGAATCTGGTGCTCGTCGTTGCGTTCGGTGTAAGGGTTGGCGGCGGCCGAGGCTGGGCTGGCGCCTTGCTGAAGGTAAGCCTCGAGGTCTTCATGCAGGATCCGTCCGGCCGGGCCGGAGCCCTGTACCAGGCGCAACGGGATACCCGCATCCAGGGCATGCTTACGCACGGCGGGGGAGGCCAGCGGGCGCTCATTGGCCTCCCGGGCCACGGGCGCCTGGACTTTGGCCGCGACAGGCGCGGGCTTGCTTTGAACCGGTTCCGGCTTGCTCTCCACCACCGGCGCAGCTTTTTCCACCGGTGCGGCCACGGCCGGCGCTTCCCTGGCGTTACCGGCGCCTTGCACTTCAATGCTGATCAAAATACTGCCCACCGCCATGACTTCACCCGGCTCGCCACCCAGGGAAATCACCTTGCCGTGGACCGGCGAGGGAATGTCCACCATCGCCTTGTCGGTCATCACATCCGCCAGCACCTGGTCTTCGACGACCAGGTCGCCGACCTTCACATGCCACTGCGACAGTTCAACTTCCGCGATGCCTTCGCCAATGTCCGGCATCTTGATAACGTGCGTGCCCATTCAGACCTCCATGACCCGTTTCAACGCCGCGCCCACTCGGGACGGGCCTGGGAAATACGCCCACTCCTGCGCGTGCGGGTAGGGCGTGTCCCAGCCGGTGACGCGCTCGATCGGCGCTTCCAGGTGATGGAAGCAGTGCTCCTGCACCAGGGCGACCAGCTCGGCGCCAAAACCGCAGGTGCGCGTGGCTTCGTGCACCACCACGCAACGGCCGGTCTTTTTCACCGACTTGACGATGGTGTCCAGGTCCAGCGGCCACAGGCTGCGCAGGTCGATGACTTCGGCGTCGATGCCGGTTTCTTCGGCGGCGACCTGCGACACATACACGGTGGTGCCGTAGGTCAGCACGGTCACGGCCGAACCCGGACGCACGATGGCGGCCACGTCCAGCGGCACGGTGTAGTAGCCGTCCGGCACTTGCGCTTGCGGGTGTTTCGACCACGGGGTTACCGGACGGTCGTGATGGCCATCGAACGGGCCGTTATACAGGCGCTTGGGTTCAAGGAAGATCACCGGGTCATCGTTTTCGATGGAGGCGATCAGCAGGCCCTTGGCGTCATAGGGGTTGGACGGCATCACCGTGCGCAGGCCGCAGACCTGGGTGAACACCGCTTCAATACTCTGGCTGTGGGTCTGGCCGCCGTAGATGCCGCCGCCGCACGGCATGCGCATGGTCAGGGGCGCGGTGAACTGGCCGGCGGAGCGATAACGCAGGCGCGCGGCCTCGGAAATAATCTGGTCGGTGGCGGGGTAGACGTAGTCGGCAAACTGGATTTCCGCGACCGGGCGCAGACCGTAGGCGCCCATGCCCACCGCCACGCCGATGATGCCGCTTTCGGAAATCGGCGCGTCGAATACCCGCGAGCTGCCGTACTTGGTCTGCAAACCTTCGGTACAGCGGAACACGCCGCCGAAGTAACCGACGTCCTGGCCGAACACCACCACGTTGTCGTCCCGTTCAAGCATCACATCCATGGCCGAGCGCAGGGCCTGGATCATGGTCATGGTGGTGGTGGTCATGGCGGTTTCCAGTTCGATGCTGTTGTTGTGATCGTTCATGTCAGACCCCCAGCTCTTGACGCTGGCGCTTCAAGTGCTCCGGCATCTCTTTATAAACGTCTTCGAACATGGTCGCGGCGCTTGGAATCTGGCCGCCGGCGAGGGTGCCGTACTGTTCGGCCTGTTTTTGCGCAGCGATGACTTCGGCTTCAAGTTCGGCACTGACCGCCGCGTGTTCCTCATCGGACCACTGGCCAATCCTGATCAGGTGCTGTTTGAGGCGGGCAATCGGGTCGCCCAACGGGAAGTGGCTCCAGTCATCGGCGGGGCGGTACTTGGACGGATCATCGGAGGTGGAGTGCGGACCGGCGCGGTAGGTGACCCACTCGATCAGGGTTGGCCCCAAGTTGCGGCGCGCGCGCTCGGCGGCCCAGGCTGAGGCGGCGTACACGGCGATAAAGTCATTACCGTCGACGCGCAGGGAGGCGATACCGCAACCGACGCCGCGTCCGGCGAACGTGGTGGCTTCACCGCCGGCAATGGCCTGGAAGGTGGAGATGGCCCATTGGTTGTTGACCACGTTGAGGATCACCGGCGCACGGTACACGTGGGCGAAGGTGAGGGCGGTGTGGAAGTCGGATTCTGCGGTAGCGCCGTCGCCGATCCAGGCCGAGGCGATCTTGGTATCACCCTTGATCGCCGACGCCATGCCCCAGCCCACACCTTGTACGAATTGGGTGGCGAGGTTACCGGAAATAGTGAAGAAACCAGCGTCCTTGACCGAGTACATGATCGGCAACTGGCGACCCTTTAGCGGGTCGCGCTCGTTGGACAGCAGTTGGCAGATCAGGTCCACCAGCGGCACGTCGCGGGCCATCAGGATGCTTTGCTGGCGATAGGTGGGGAAGCACATGTCGTCGATGTTCAAGGCCAGGGCCTGGGCGCTGCCGATGGCTTCTTCGCCAAGGCTTTGCATGTAGAACGACATTTTTTTCTGACGCTGGGCGACCACCATGCGGTTGTCGAAGATGCGCGTCTTGAGCATCGCGCGCATGCCTTTGCGCATGACGTCGGCGCTGACGCCCTCGGCCCACGGGCCCAGGGCCTGGCCCTGGTCGTCGAGCACGCGGATCAGGCCCTTGGCCAGGTCGGCGGTGTCGGACGGTTCTACGTCGATGGCGGGTTTGCGTACCAGGCCGGCGTCGGTCAGGCGCAGGTAGGTGAAGTCGGTCTTGCAGCCTGGGCGGCCCGAGGGTTCGGGAACGTGCAGGCGCAGCGGTGCATACGGCTGGGTCATGGCTTTCTACGCTCGATCTTGTGAATTTCTTGTAGTGGGCGCGCTAGCTGACAGTCAGTCTTCGGGTAGAAGAAATCTTGTCCTACAACAATCATAGGCGTGGCGTAGAAGAATATTTATCTGTGTTTCGTTGCGCTCCCGATCATTTACGGATAAAAAATCTGCATAAACATAATAAACAGGTGACTTTGTCTCATGCGCAAACTGGACCGTACCGATATCGGCATTCTCAACGCCCTGCAGGAGAATGCCCGTATCACCAACGCCGACCTCGCCCGTTCGGTCAACCTGTCGCCCACGCCGTGCTTCAATCGGGTGAAGGCGATGGAGGAGTTGGGGCTGATTCGCGAGCAGGTCACGCTGCTGGACGCCGACCTGCTGGGGCTGCATGTCAACGTGTTCATCCATGTGAGCCTGGAAAAGCAGAATGAACTGGCGTTGCAGCAATTTGAAGGCGCAATCTCGGACCGGCCGGAAGTGATGGAGTGTTACCTGATGGCCGGCGACCCGGATTACCTGATCCGGGTGCTGGTGCCGACGATCCAGTCGCTGGAGCGTTTCATGATGGATTTTCTGACCAAGGTGCCGGGGGTGGCGAATATCCGCTCCAGTTTTGCCTTGAAGCAGGTGCGCTACAAAACCGCGCTGCCGCTGCCGGCCAACGGCATCAGCCTCGGTTCCTGATTCAACGGTGGACAAAATGTGGGAGGGGGCTTGCCCCCGATAGCGGTGTGACAGTCAGCTTATCTGTAGCTGACCCACCGCCATCGGGGGCAAGCCCCCTCCCACATTTTTTACCGCATTTCAAAGTTGGTTGAGCGGGATCTTGAGATAGGTGACGCCATTTTCTTCCGCCGGCGGCATATGCCCCGCCCGCACATTCACCTGGATCGCCGGCAACAACAGCGTCGGCATCCCCAGCCCGGCATCCCGGGTGGTGCGCATCGCGACAAACGCCGCCTCATCTACTCCGTCATGCACATGGATATTCTCTGCCCGCTGTTGGGCCACTGTGGTCTGGCACTTGGCCGCTCGGCCCTCAGGCGGGTAGTCATGGCACACATACAGCTGAGTCTCGGGTGGGAACGCCAGCAGCTTGCGCATCGACGCGTACAACTGCCGCGCATCACCGCCGGGGAAGTCGCAGCGGGCGGTGCCGACGTCGGGCATGAACAGGGTGTCGCCCACCAGGATCAAGCGGCCATCGATCAGGTAGGCCATGTCGGCGGGAGTGTGTCCTGGAACGTGCAGCGCCTGGGCCTGCAAACCGCCGATATGAAAGATTTCATCCGGCGCAAACAGGTGATCGAACTGCGAGCCATCGACACGGAACTCCGGCTCCAGGTTGAACAGGTGCTTGAACACACCCTGCACCTTGCTGATGGACTGGCCGATCGCAATCTTGCCGCCCAGGGTGCGGCGCAGGTACGGCGCGGCGGACAGGTGATCGGCGTGGGCGTGGGTTTCCAGCAGCCACTGCACCTGCAGGCCATGCGCGCGCACGAAGGCAATCACCTTGTCGGCCTGTGCGGTATGGGTGCGCCCGGACGCGGGGTCGTAGTTGAGCACTGAATCGACGATGGCGCAGGGGCCGCCGTCGGCTTCATAGACGACGTAGGTGTAGGTCGACGATGCCTCGTCCAGAAAGGCTTGAATCAACGCTGGCATGGCGGCTATCCCCGGTGAAGAAAAAAGTGGTTACAATCAGTTTACGTTTAAACATAATGTTTTGAGCTTAAGTGAGATAAAGGAGCCGAGGCAAATGGAATCTACGTTGAGTGAGGGCGAAGTCGCCCAATTGCGTGCATCGGCGTCCAAGGCCTGTTCCTTGCTCAAGGCGTTGGCCAATGAGGACCGCTTGTTGATCCTCTGCCAGTTGACCCTGGGCGAACGCAACGTCGGCGAGCTGGAAGCCCAGACGGGCGTGCGCCAGCCCACGCTGTCCCAACAGTTGGGCATTTTGCGGGACGAAGGGTTGGTCGCCACCCGTCGGGAAGGTAAATACATCTTCTACGGGCTGGCCAGCCACGAAGTGATTCAAGTGATGAAGACCCTGTCCGGCCTGTACTGCGGCGCGGTGATAAAAAGCTGGGCGTGACGCCATCCGGCAGCGACCCTTGTGTGCATTGACTCAAAAAGGCAGTAGACAATGACCGAACAACACTGGGGACCCACCATCAGTGGCGATATCGTCGTCATCGGCGGCGGCTCGGCAGGCATCGGCCTGCTGGCCAGCCTGCTCAAGCGCGACCCGCAACTGAACATCATCCTGATCGAACCCAACGACTTCCATTGCTATCAGCCCGCCTGGACCCTGGTGGGCGGCGGCGCCTACGACCTGCAAAAGACCCGGCGCCCGCTGGCCGACGTGCTGCCCAACGGGGTCACCTGGATCCAGGCCGCCGCCAGCGAGTTATTGCCTGACGAGCAGACCCTGGTGCTCGACAGCAGCCAGCGCGTCACCTGGAACAACCTGATTGTCTGCCCGGGCCTGCGCCTGGCGTGGGAAAAGATCGAGGGCTTGCAGGATACCCTCGGTCGCCACGGCGTCACCTCCAACTACAGTTACGAACACGCGGCCTACACCTGGCAACTGGTGCAGCAGCTCAAGGGTGGCAAGGCGCTCTTCACCCAGCCGGCCATGCCGATCAAATGCGCCGGTGCGCCGCAGAAAGCCATGTACCTGTCCTGCGACCACTGGCTTAGGCAGGGCAGCCTGAAAAACATCGACGTCGAATTCAACCTGGCCGGTGCCGCGCTGTTCGGCGTGGCGACCTTTGTGCCGCCGTTGATGAAGTACGTCGAGAAATACAACGCACGGCTGGCGTTCAATGCCAACCTGATAAAAGTCGATGGCCCCGGGCGCACAGCCTGGTTCGAGGTCAAAGACGCCGAAGGCAACGTGCACGTCGAAGCGAAAGCCTTCGACATGTTGCACGTCGTGCCACCGCAAGTGGCGCCTGACTTTATCCGTCAAAGCCCGCTGGCCGACGCCGCAGGCTGGTGCGAAGTGAACCCCTACAGTTTGCAACACCTGCGCTATCCGCACATCTTCGGCCTGGGCGACGTGTGCGGCACCTCCAACGCCAAGACGGCGGCGGCGGTGCGCAAGCAGATCGTGGTGGTGGCCGAGAACCTGCTGGCCCTGCGCAAACAAGCGCCGCTGCCGCTCAAGTACGACGGCTACGGTTCCTGCCCGTTGACGGTGGAGAAGGGCAAGGTGGTGCTGGCCGAGTTCGGCTACGGCGGCAAGCTGCTGCCGACCTTTCCCCTCGATCCCACCCGCGCGCGTCGCTCGATGTGGTTCCTCAAGGCCACGTTGCTGCCGTGGTTCTACTGGAACGGCATGCTCAAGGGCCGCGAGTGGCTGACCCGCCTGAGCAAGGTGGACTGAATGCTGCTGGCCAGTGTGTTGGGTGTATTGATGGGCCTGGTCATGGGCCTGACCGGCGCGGGCGGCGGCATCCTCGGGGTGCCGGCGCTGGTGTTGGGACTGGGGTTGACGATGACCCAGGCCGCGCCGGTGTCCTTGCTTGCGGTAGGCGCAGCGGCGGCGGTTGGGGCGATTGACGGCCTGCGCCATGGCCTGGTGCGTTATCGCGCCGCGTTATTGATCGCCTTGCTGGGCGCGCTGTTTTCACCGCTCGGTGTGTTCGTCGCTCATCAACTGTCGGAGCCGGTGCTGATGGGCTTGTTCAGCGCCCTGATGGTGCTGGTGGCCTGGCGCATGGTGCGGCGCGAAAAGGTTGCAGCCGGGCCGAGTGACCATGGCGCGGCGTCCTGGGGCCAGAAGAACTGCATGCTCAACCAGCAGACCGGACGCCTGGCCTGGACCGCCAAATGCACTGCCACCCTGGCGGCACTGGGCGCGGTGACCGGCGCGGTCTCGGGTTTGCTCGGCGTGGGCGGCGGTTTTCTGATCGTACCGGCGTTCAAGCAACTCACCGATGTGCAGATGCGCGGGATCGTCGCGACCTCGTTGATGGTGGTCAGCCTGCTGTCGTTGATCGGTGTGGTGGGGGCCTTTCATGCCGGGGTGAACATCGAGCCGGTGGGCTGGGGGTTTATCGTGGCGAGTATTGCCGGCATGTTGGCCGGACGTCGCTTGTGCTCAGTGATTCCTGCGCGTGCGTTGCAAGTGGGGTTTGCCGGCTTGTGTGTACTGGTGGCGGCTGGAATGCTGATGAACGCTTTGCTCCGGACCTGATGATCGTTCCCACGCGGAGCGTGGGAACGATCAAAAAGGAACGATCGACTGAACAGTGTTGACCGTGCACGCTTGATAGATGGCGAGATGAACGTACCTCAGGTTACTGTTCTCCAAGTAATCGGTTCATCAAGGTCACCGAATGGATAAATACACCCCCCACACCTGGCAGCCCCACGAGCGGCCGAGCCTGCCCGGTTCGCCTTCGACGCCGCTGCACCCCACCCACAAACGCTGGCTGTTTGCGCTGGTGGGTGTGTTGGTGGCAATCACGGGTGGCCTGGGCAACGCGCTGGTTATCGCCAACCTGCAATACCTGCAAGGCGCCCTGGGCGCGACCACGGCGGAGATGGCCTGGCTGCCCGCCGCCTATGTGATGACCAACGTGTGCATGAACCTGCTGCTGGTGAAGTTTCGCCAGCAGTTCGGCCTGCGGGCGTTTACCGAAGTGTTCCTGGTGTTGTATGCGCTGGTGACCTTCGGCCACTTGTTCGTCAACGACCTCAACTCGGCCATCGCCGTGCGGGCGGCCCACGGCATGGTGGGGGCGGCGCTGAGTTCGTTGGGCTTGTACTATATGATCCAGGCGTTCCCGGCCAAGTGGCGCCTCAAAGCCCTGGTGCTGGGGCTGGGCACCGCGCAGCTTGCGCTACCCCTGGCGCGGCTGTTCTCCGAAGATTTGCTGCAAATCGCCGAATGGCGTGGCTTGTATCTGTTCGAGCTGGGCCTGGCGCTGATCTGCCTGGGCTGTGTGTTCCTGCTGAAATTGCCGCCCGGCGACCGGTTCAAGACCTTCGAAAAGCTCGACTTCCTCACCTTTGCGATCCTGGCCACCGGCGTTGCCTTGCTCTGCGCGGTGTTGTCCCTGGGGCGCATCGACTGGTGGCTGGAAGCGCCCTGGATCGGCATCGCCTCGGCCTGTTCGCTGGTGCTGATCATGGCCGGGTTGGCCATCGAGCATAACCGCGCCAACCCGCTGCTGATGACGCGCTGGCTGGGCAGCGGCACCATGATTCGCCTGGCCTTGGCGGTGATCCTGATTCGGATGGTGCTGTCGGAACAATCCACGGGCGCGGTGGGCTTCATGCAGATGCTGAACATGAGTTACCAGCAGATGCACACGCTGTATGTAGTGATGCTGGCCGGGGCGATTGCCGGGCTGGTGGTCAGCGCCTTGACGATCAACCCGGCGCATCTGTTGATGCCGCTGATCATTTCCCTGGCGCTGATGGCGACGGGGTCGGTGATGGACAGTTTTTCCAGCAACCTGACGCGGCCGCAGAACCTGTATATCAGCCAGTTCCTGCTAGGCTTCGGCGGGACCTTCTTTCTCGGGCCGACCATGGTGCTGGGCACCAAGAATGTATTGACCAACCCGCGCAACCTGGTGAGTTTTTCGGTGATGTTCGGGATTTGCCAGAACCTCGGCGGGCTGATCGGCGCGGCATTGCTCGGCACCTTCCAGATCGTGCGCGAGAAGTACCATTCGAGCATGATCGTCGAGCACCTGACCTTGCTCGACCCCCGTGTGGCGGCGCGGGTGCAGAGTGGTGGCTCGGCCTATGGCGGCATCATCGCCGACCCGGAGCTGCGCAACCTCATGGGCATTCGCAGCCTGGCCACGGCGGCCACCCGTGAGGCGAACGTCATGGCGTACAACGATGTCT
This sequence comes from Pseudomonas sp. 24 E 13, assembly GCF_900004715.1. NCBI lineage: Bacteria > Pseudomonadati > Pseudomonadota > Gammaproteobacteria > Pseudomonadales > Pseudomonadaceae > Pseudomonas > Pseudomonas sp. 24 E 13. Next base: position 89,510 of record NZ_CVTO01000113.1, on the reverse strand, counting down.
TCATGTTGATTGCGATTATCGCGATCCTGACCATGATCTGGATCTTTATCCGCAGCCTGTGGCTGATGAGCACCACCAAAGCAGCAACCCCTCCTGTTCAACCTGTCGGCGCCTCTTCATGACCGAACCCACGACCACGACCACCAACGCCATCGCTTCCACGCCCGAGGGCACCACGCCACCGGGCGCCGCCGTGACCGAGCCGCGTTCATTGCGGGTGCGCATCCTTTCGTCCCTGGGCTTTGCCGCCGTTGCCATTGTCGGCGTGCTGATCGTGCTGTACGCGTGGCAACTGCCGCCGTTCAGCAGCGCCGTGGAAACCACCGAAAACGCCCTGGTGCGTGGGCAGGTGACGATCATCGGCCCGCAGCTCAGCGGCTACGTTTTCGAAGTGCCGGTGCAGGATTTCCAGTATGTGAAAGCCGGTGACCTGCTGGTGCGCCTCGATGATCGCATCTACAAGCAGCGCCTGGACCAGGCCCTGGCGCAACTGGCGGTGCAAAAGGCTTCGCTGGCCAATGTGGTGCAGCAACGCAACAGCGCCGAAGCGACCATCAAGCTGCGTCAGGCTGCGCTGGTCGACAGCCAGGCCCAGGCGCGCAAAAGCACCGCCGACCTGCGCCGCAATGAAGAATTGATCAGCGACGGCTCGGTGTCCAAGCGTGAGCTGGACGTGACCCGCGCCGCTAATGCCCAGACGGTCGCTGCCGTGGCCCAGGCCCAGGCCAGCCTGGAAATCGCGCGGCAGGACCTGCAAACGGTGATCGTCAATCGCGGCTCCCTGGAGGCGGCGGTGGCCAGCGCGGAGGCGGCGGTGGAGTTGGCGCGGATCGACCTGTCCAACACCCGCATCACCGCGCCCCGGGATGGTCAGTTGGGGCAGATTGGCGTGCGCCTCGGGGCCTACGTCAACTCTGGCGCGCAGTTGATGGCGCTGGTGCCCAAGCAGTTGTGGGTGATTGCCAATATGAAAGAAACCCAGATGGACAATGTGCAGGTTGGCCAGCCGGTGACGTTTACCGTGGATGCGCTGAACCACCGCAGGTTTCACGGCACGGTGCAGCATATTTCCCCGGCGACCGGCTCGGAGTTCAGCCTGTTGCAGGCGGACAACGCCACCGGCAACTTCGTCAAGATCGCCCAGCGCGTGCCGGTGCGGATCACCGTGGACCCGGACCAGGCAGAGAGTGAGCGGTTGCGGCCGGGGTTGTCGGTGGTGGTGAGTATCGACACCGCCGGGCGCCTTAAAAATTCACCCCCCTGACCCTGACACACAGGGAGCAGAATGTGGGAGGGGGCTTGCCCCCGATGGCGGTGTGTCAGTCAAAGATGCTCAGACTGACACACTGCAAGCCCACAACCCGCGCTCGTCGCCAATTTCGACGTCAATGACCTTGCGCATGTGCGCCTGGTCAACTTTGATTTCCAGCGCGTGCGCGGCGCTGCTGCAGCTAGAGGATGAAGCGCGGTTCGGGCAGCCCCTGGACGCCTGGGTTGAGGGCGAACACGCCGCCGGACAGTGACTGCTCACTCGGGTCGTCACGGATCGAGGTGACGTACAGGGTGTCCAGGCGACTGCCGCCAAAGGCGCACATGGTGGGTTTTTTCACCGGTACGTGGTGGGACTGGTCGAGGCGACCGTCCGGGGTGAAGCGGTGCACCAAACCGGCGTCGTTGGCGCAGATCCAGTAGCAGCCGTCCGCGTCTACCGCCGCACCGTCGGGCCGACCGAGGTGTCGATGCATGTCCACAAACACGCGGCGGTTGGACGGCGTGCCGGTATCAATGTCGTAGTCGAAGGCCCAGATTTGTTGCACCAACGGGTGTGAATCCGAGGCGTACATCGTACGGCCGTCGGGGCTGAAGGCCAGGCCGTTCAAGGTGATGAAACCGTCCAGTTGGGCATGGGGCGCCGAGCCGGCTGCGTAGCGATACAAGATGCCTTCGGCGGCGTTCAGGCCCATGTTCAGCACCATGCTGCCGGCCCAGAAACGGCCCTGGCGGTCGCAACGCCCGTCGTTGAGGCGCATGTCCGGGCGTGGATGCGTGACACTTGCCAGGGGCTTAGTGTCGAGACTGCCATCGCTGTGCGGGGTCAGTTGGAAAAACCCGGACTCCATGCCGGCGACCCAATTGCCTTTGTCAGTGCGAGCAATACAGGCGAGCATCTGCGCGGCTTGCCACGTTGCGACCTGGCCCGTGGCGGCGTTCCAGCGCTGCAGCCGACCGTTGGGGATATCCACCCAGTACAGGGCATTTTCCTCGGGCACCCACACCGGGCATTCGCCGACGGCGTTGCGGGCGTCGACAATCAATTCTGCACTCATCGCCACTCATTCCCTTGGGTTACGTGAACTCAGTCACCGAACGGGCCTGCCGCGCAGAACGCGCCGCCCTGATAGATTCTGGCCGGGTCATCGTCCGCCACCGGCGGCTGGGCCTCGACCTGGGCGCGGAACACTTCGGAGCTGTCCTTGGGGGCAAAGCCCAGGTGCGCGGCATAGCGGTTGTCCCACCAGGTGTCGAGGTTGTCCGACATGCCGTAGACCACGGTGTGCCCCACGTCTGGGGTGTACAGCGCGCGTTCGAGCAGTTGGGTCAGGTCGTCGAAGCTCAACCAGGTATGCATCATCCGGCGGTTCTGTGGCTGCGGGAACGACGAGCCGATACGGATGCTCACGGTCTGGATGCCGTAGCGATCAAAATAGAAACTGGCCATGTCTTCGCCATAGGACTTGGACAGGCCGTAGTAGCTGTCCGGACGGCGCGGTGAATGGGCATCGAGTTGTTCGCCCTGCTTGTAGAAGCCGATCACGTGGTTGGAGCTGGCGAAGATCACACGCTTGACCCCATGACGGCGCGCGGCTTCGTAGATGTGGAAGACGCCACTGATATTGGCACCGAGCACCTCTTCAAAGGGACGCTCCACCGACACGCCGCCAAAGTGCAGGATCGCATCGACGCCTTCCACCAGATGGTGCACGGCTTGTTTGTCGGAAAGATCGCAGGGTTGCACTTCTTCATGGGCGGCGGCGGGGGCCATGTCGGCGATGTCTGACAAGCGCAGCACAGTGGCGTAGGGGCGCATGCGTTCGCGCAGGACTTTACCCAGGCCACCGGCGGCGCCGGTAAGCAGGATGCGGTTGAAAGGAGTAGGCGTGGTGGTGGTCATGGGCATTCCGATTTTTGTTGTAGGTTGTCGTATGACTATGCGGAAATAGTGTGAGGGATTCCCTGTGTTGTCAACGCCCATCCAGCCAGTGAGATCAAAGGTGGGAGGGACGGCCTGCAAATACATCGTTCACTGGCCACCGCTGGCTTTTGTAGGAGCGAGCTTGCTCGCGAAAAACTCACAGGCACTGCGTTCATTCAGGAAGCACGCGTTATCGTTGATATTTTTCGCGAGCAAGAGCTAGGCGCCCCCCTCGCTCCTACAGAGGGCGGTGTATGCCCTCCCGCATTTGAATGGAGTACGACGTGGGAATTCCCGGTTCAGCCGGCAATGACCATTGGCGGCAGCGTGCCCAACAGCGATACAACGGCTACTGCTGCAACACCTAGTAGCCATTCCGTCATCACACTGGCCTTCAAGCTGCTCACGCGCTGTTCGCACTGTTCCAGGCGCAACCGATTGAGCAAGGCCAGCGCCAACATGCCCCCTACCAACAGCACTTTGATCAGCAGGATCAAGGCAAAGCCTTCGAACAGCGGGGTAGGCCACCATTGGCCGGTGAGCACGCGTACATTGATCAGACCGGTCACCAGCAGGCCTGCCACCAAGGCGTAGCCCACGCCGCTGAAGCGCCGCAGGATTGGCTGCAGCGCAAGCGGCGGTGTCTGGCGCAGGATCAATACCAGCAACAGCAGCCCACCCAGCCAGGCGCCGACGCTTGCCAAGTGCACCACCTGATTGAGGATCAGCAGTTGCCCGCTGAGCCCATCGAGCATGGCGCCGTGGCCCACTGGTGCCAGGGTCACCAGCATCAGCGCTGTCAGCGGCAGGCGCAGCGCCGGCCAGGGCTTGATCAGCACGATCACCAGCAGCAGGTTCAGCAGCAGGTGCCAGGTCCACACCTGGCCGAAGAAGGTCTTGCCCAACACCAGCTGGACGGTCGCCGGTTGCAGCGCCGCGTCCCAACCGCCGGCCATGCTGGCGGTGATCAACAACAGCCACGCGATCCCGGAACCTAGCCCCACACAGGCCAGGCCACGGGTGATGCGCAACAGTTGCCGGTCGAGTGCCGGTAGCGCAGCCGTCCCGAGCAGCAGAGGCCTGAACACACAGGCCCCGAACATCAGCAGCACGACGATGAAATGCAGGAAGCGGCACAGCACCAGCAGGGTTGCCATGAATTATTGGCCGACCTTGAAGCTGTAAGTGCCTTCGCTCTTGTGGGTGTCGACGGAGACCGCGTGCCATTCCACTTTGTAAGTACCGGCCGCCAACGGAGCGGCAGGGGTGACCACCAGGGTTTTCTTGTCGGTGTCCGGGGTTTCCAGGCCCTTGATCGCGATTTCCGTGCCGTCCTTGCTCAGGGACACCTTGGTGAAGGTCGCTTCGACGCCTTCGCTGAATGTCAGGCGCAACTCTTTCGGCGCGGTCACGCTGCTGTCTTTGGCTGGCGTGGCGCTTTCAAGGTGCGCATGGGCAAATGCCGCGGACGCGCCCAGCAGGGAAGCGAGCAGGGCGACGGTTGTCAGGGACTTCTTGATCAACATTGTTCAATACCAATCAGAGGATAGAAGGCGCCAGTGTACGAAGTTTCGGTTCGGCGTGTCGCCCCGATCTAGAGCCGATGGTAGTCTCTAGGTCGTGTTGTTGTCAGGGAGCCCTTATGGGCAATCACAAGATCGGCATTCGACGGGTCAACGTCGAGAAAATCCTGCTGGCGGCGGAGAAGGTCTTCGCTGAAAAAGGCTATGGCAGCACCGCCATGGCCGACATCGCCAAAGAGGCGCAACTGCCGCGCTCGAATCTGCATTACTACTTCACCACCAAGAGCGAGCTGTACAGCGCGGTGCTGTTCGACCTGCTGGAGGTGTGGAAACAGGACGCCCTGAGTTTCGAAACCTTCGATGACCCGCGCGTGGTGCTCAGCAGCTACATTCGCGCCAAGATGCAGCGCTCGCGCACGCGGCCTTATGGCTCGAAAGTCTGGGCCAATGAAATCATCCACGGCGCGCCGACCCTTGGTGAGGCGCTGGATGAAAGCCTGTACGACTGGGCCAAGATGAAGGAAGCGAAAATCCGCCAGTGGGTGCAGGACAAACGCATCCTGCCGCTGGAGCCGTCGAGCCTGCTGTATATGATCTGGGCGTCGACCCAGCACTATGCCGACTTCGATCACCAGGTGAATATCCTGAATGATCACCAGCCGTTGTCGGATATGCAGTTTGAGCGGGCGATTCAGACGGTGACCGGGGTGATATTGCGCGGGATTGGGTTGCAGCCTTGAGTTTTGTAGTGGGGCTGAAGGCCTCATCGGGGCATAGGTATCTACACAACTCAGCAGCGCCCAACCGTAACCACGATGCGAAGCGAGCCGCTCT
>NZ_CVTO01000113.1:36945-83880 GCF_900004715.1 Pseudomonas sp. 24 E 13 | reverse complement strand
GGGCAAGAGCGTTTTGCTTACTTTTGCGCTTTTCAAAAGTGAGCCGCTGTAAAAGCGGAACCGTTAGCAGTCGTTACCGCAGAAACGGATATGTACTCGGTCCAATCCAACATCCTGGTCGGCCCAGAGGCCGCCATCGGTGGCAAGCCCCCTCCCACATTGGATCTATGTGAACCCGATCAAGTGTGGGAGGGGGCTTGCCCCCGATGGCGGTCTACAGGCCTACACCGCCTCCCGATAAGGATTGCGCGGGTCCTGGGTCCAGTTCAAAAACGGCTTGCCCGTGTCGATCGGCACCATCTCGATGCAGTCGGCCACCGGGCAGGTGATCTGGCACAGATTGCAGCCCACGCACTCGTCATCGATCACCTCATATTGATGCGTACCATCGGCCTGCTTCAAACTGGCGATGGCCTGGTGCGAGGTGTCCTCGCAGGCGATATGGCAACGCCCGCAGCCAATGCACGCTTGCTGGTCAATCTTCGCAATCACCTGGTAGTTGATATCCAGGTATTTCCAATCGGTGGTATTGCCCACCGCGCGCCCGGAAAACTCCTGCAAGCTGGTGTAACCCTGGCTGTCCATCCACCGCGACAAGCCATCCTTCATTTCTTCCACGATGCGAAACCCATGCAGCATCGCCGCCGTGCATACCTGCACCGCGCCGCAGCCCAGGGCGACGAATTCCGCCGCGTCACGCCAGTTACCGATGCCGCCGATACCGCAGATCGGCAGGCCCTGGGTCTGCGGGTCGCGGGCGATTTCGGCGACCATGTTCAAGGCAATCGGTTTGACCGCCGAGCCGCAATAGCCGCCATGGGTGCTTTGCGTGCCGACCACCGGCAGGGCGACCATGCGTTCGAGGTCGACGCTGGTGATGGAGTTGATGGTGTTGATCAGCGACACCGCATCGGCGCCGCCACGATACGCCGCGCGCGCGGCCACGCGGATGTCGGTGATGTTGGGCGTGAGCTTGACGATCACCGGCAGTGAGCAATAGGTCTTGCACCAGCGCGTCACCTGTTCCACATACTCCGGCACCTGGCCGACCGCCGCGCCCATGCCGCGTTCGGGCATGCCATGGGGGCAGCCGAAATTCAGCTCGATGCCGTCGCAACCGGTGGCTTCTACCAGCGGCAGGATGTTTTTCCAGGATTGCTCGACACAAGGCACCATCAGCGACACGATCAGCGCGCGGTCCGGCCAGTCCTTTTTGACCTGGGTGATTTCGCGCAGGTTGATCTCCAGGGAACGGTCGGTGATCAGCTCGATGTTATTGATACCCAGCACTTCGCGATTGGCCCCGTAGTGGGCCGAATAGCGCGACGACACGTTGACCGCCGCCGGGTCTTCACCCAGGGTTTTCCACACCACGCCGCCCCAGCCGGCCTCGAACGCGCGCACCACGTTGTAGGCTTTGTCGGTGGGGGGAGCAGAGGCCAGCCAGAACGGGTTGGGGGCTTTGATACCGGCGAATACAATCGACAGATCGGTCATTACGCGGCCTCCACATTGAGCATGAGTTGGGCATGCATGGCCTCGGCGGCCAGCTTGCCGTGTTGCACCGCCTGCACGGTGAGGTCCTGGCCGAGGCTGACGCAATCACCGCCGGCATAGACCCCGGGAATGCTGGTGCGCAGGTGTTCGTCGACAAAGATGCGTTCGCCTACGCGATGCAGCTGCCGGGCCAGTGGGTCGTGCAGCGCTGCGTTGTCAAAGCCTTGGCCGATGGCCTTGAAGATCGCGTCGGCGGCCAGTTCGAACGTTTCGCCGGTGGGCTGCAGGCGACCGTTCTCCATGTGTGTGCGCGCAAAGCGCATGCCGCGGACTCGGCCCTCGTCGTCAAGCAAGACCTCTTCGGGCTGGGCCCAGGTCAACAGGCGTACCTGATTGGCCTTGGCAATGTCCTGTTCATGCTGGGTCGCGCCCATGTCGGCCACACCACGGCGGTACACGAGGTTGACGTCGCGGGCGCCGAGGCGCGCCATTTGCACGGCCATGTCGATGGCGGTGTTGCCGGCGCCAAGCACGATGCAGCGGTCGGCCAACGGCAGTTGAGTGAGGTCGTCGGCTTGGCGCAGTTCGCGGATGTAGTCGGTGGCGGCGAGCAGGCCGGGGGCGTCCTCGTGGGACAGGCCCAGGTGTTTGCTGGCCGCCAGGCCGAGGCCGAGGAACACCGCATCAAATTGCGTGTGCAGCTCGCTCAAGGTGAGGTTGTCGCCCAGGCGCTGGCCGTGACGCAGCTCGATGCCGCCGATTTGCAGGAGGAAATCCAATTCCTTCTGGGCGAAGTCGTCCACCAGCTTGTACTTGGCGATGCCGTATTCATTCAGGCCGCCGGCTTTTTCCCGGGCTTCGAAGATCACCACGTCATGACCCTGCAAGGCGGACCGGTGGGCGCAGGCCAGACCGGCAGGCCCTGCGCCGACTACGGCGATACGTTTACCGGTGGGCGCGGCGCGTTGGAAAGGGTGTTCGCTGAAATGGGCGTTGTCCACCGCGTAGCGTTGCAGCAGGCCGATCAGCACCGGGGCGCATTCTTCGGCGTTATTGCGCACGCAGGCTTGCTGGCAGAGGATCTCCGTGGGGCAGACGCGCGCGCAACTGCCGCCCAGGATGTTGGCCGAGAGGATTTTCTGCGCGGCGCCTTGCACGTTTTCGGTGTGGATATGGCGGATGAACGAGGGGATATCAATGTCGCTGGGGCACGCGTTCACGCACGGCGCGTCGTAGCAGTACAGACAGCGCGAGGCTTCCAGTCGGGCCTGGCGGTCGTTGAGGGGCGGCGCCAGATCGGTGAACTGACTGGCGAGGGTGGCCCCGTCTTCGCGGGGGTGGGGGAGGTGGGTCAGTGTCTGGATCACGGTAGTGGCCTCACGGTTTTTTTGGATTGCCTCTAAGTGGGCATTTTGGACGATCGTTCCCACGCTCGGCGTGGGAATGCCTCGTTGGACGCTCTGCGTCCGCTCTTGGGACGCGGAGCGTCCCTGGCTGCATTCCCACGCAGAGCGTGGGAACGATCAATGTGGGAGGGGGCTTGCCCCCGATGGCGGTTTCAGCGGTTCACAGCCACTGGCTTGGACAGCGCTGCCCGCTTGCTCAGCTGTTCAAACACCGACGGATACGCCGGCCGTTCCACATACCGCCCGGCACCCCGCTCGGCGCGCAGGTCGCCATCGGCCCAGACCAGTTTGCCCTGGCTGATGGTGTGGCTCGGCACGCCGCGCACGGTCTTGCCTTCGAAGATGTTGAAGTCGACTTGCTGATGATGGGTCTTGGCGGAAATCGTGCGCGTGCCCTGCGGGTCCCACAGCACCAGGTCGGCATCGGCGCCCACGCGGATCGCGCCTTTGCGCGGGTAGAGGTTGAAGATCTTCGCGGTGTTGGTGGACGTCAGTGCAACGAATTCCTGCATCGACAGGCGCCCGGTGTTGACGCCCTCGTGCCACAGCAGCGCCATGCGGTCTTCGATGCCGGCGGTGCCGTTGGGGATTTTGCTGAAGTCGTCACGCCCGACGGCCTTTTGTTCGGCGCAGAAGCAGCAGTGGTCGGTGGCGGTGGTGTGCAGGTTGCCCGATTGCAGACCGCGCCAGAGTGCCTCCTGATGCCCGCGCGGACGGAACGGCGGGCTCATCACGTAGCCGGCGGCGGTCTGCCAGTCGGGATGCTGATAGACGCTGTCGTCCAGCAACAAATGGCCGGCGAGCACTTCGCCGTAGACCGCCTGGCCCTTGCCCCGCGCATAGGTGATTTCGTCCAGTGCTTCCTGGGTGGAGACGTGCACCAGGTACAGCGGCGTGCCGAGGGTCTCGGCAATGCGGATCGCCCGGCTGGCCGCTTCGCCTTCCACCTGGGAAGGGCGCGACAGCGGATGCGCTTCCGGCCCGGTGATGCCCTGGGCCAGCAATTTGCGTTGCAGGTGGTAGACCAGCTCGCCGTTTTCCGCATGGACCGTGGGCACCGCGCCCAGTTCGAGGCAGCGCTCGAAACTGGCCACCAGGGTGTCGTCCGCCGCCATGATCGCGTTCTTGTAGGCCATGAAATGCTTGAAGCTGTTGATGCCATGGTGGCTGACCAGTTCGGCCATTTCCTCGCGTACCTGGTCGCTCCACCAGGTGATCGCCACATGAAAGCCGTAGTCGGACGCCGACTTCTCGGCCCAGCCGCGCCATTGGTGGAACGCCTCCATCAAGGACTGCTGCGGGTTGGGAATCACGAAGTCGATGATCGAGGTGGTCCCGCCCGCCAGGCCCGCCGCCGTGCCACTGAAAAAGTCTTCACTGGCCACGGTGCCCATGAACGGCAGTTGCATATGGGTATGGGGATCGATGCCCCCGGGCATCAAGTATTGGCCGCTGCCATCGAGTGTTGCAGCGCCGGCGGGAATATCCAGGTCCGTGCCGATCGCACGTATCAGACCGTCTGCGCAAAACACATCGGCGCGGTAACTTTCATCATGGGTAACAACGGTGGCGCCACGGATCAACAGCGACATGTCGAGTTCCTCACAGGCTTGACCGGCTTGTGCCAGTTCTAAGTGTTGTAATACCGTTCGCCGACGGCGGGTTAATTCCTGTCATCGGTGACAGGAATAGAAACTAGCCCGAGTTTTTCGATTGGGCAAGAATATTTTTATTCGTCTTTTGTATGATTTAACTATTTGATTTGTATCGATAAAAATAAAAAATCACCAAAATGAAGCAACCAGTTACCATTTTGACGCACTTGACAGGTTGCTGATTTGAGCAACATTTCTTATTGCAAATCAGCCGCTTGAGAGACAGCGCTTGACGAGGCCGGTAAATAAAAATAATTGTGTTGCACCAGATTGAGTCCTGAAGGTTCGGATAACTTTCCTGTTGTGGCGCCTGAGTCGCACGGCAAGTTCCGAAGATGCCCTCGGGCAATCGGATAAAGCTGATAAACATCAGCCAGTTATATATGCAGTGTGGGTCGCGAAGCAGTTGTCGGCACGGTAATTGAGTGCAGTGGCGGCTGGCCGGGCCTGAGATGTCATGTTGTCTACGAGGTACTCCGGCCACCTGCCTTAACCGTGCAGGTGAGCAACAATAATTTTAAAAAAACCGTGGAGCGGCCATGCAACAGAACAGATCGCAAGTCACCGAACGCAACGGCCTGTACGAACTCGACGCCGGCCCCGACGTCCTCGACAGCCCGCGCTACAACCACGACATGGCACCGACCAAGGTGCACGAACGCACTTGGAACAAGTGGCATATCACGGCGCTGTGGGTCGGCATGTCGATCTGTGTGCCCACCTACACCCTGGGCGGTGTGCTCACCGCGTACTTCGGGTTGTCGGTGGGCGAAGCGCTGATGGCGATTTTGCTGGCCAACATTGTGGTTCTCATCCCACTGACGCTTAACGCATTTCCGGGTACGAAGTACGGCATTCCCTTTCCGGTGCTGTTGCGCTCATCGTTCGGCATCCTGGGCTCCAATGTGCCGTGCCTGATCCGTGCGCTGGTGGCGTGCGGCTGGTTTGGCATCCAGACGATGTTCGGCGGGCTGGCGATTCATCTGTTTCTTGGCTCGATTTTCGAGGGCTGGAAGTCCCTCGGCGGCACCGGCGAGGTGATCGGGTTCATGCTTTTCTGGTGCCTGAATCTGTGGGTGGTGTTGCGTGGCGCCGAGTCGATCAAGCGCCTGGAAACCCTGTCGGCGCCGTTGCTGGTTGCCGTGGGCGTTGGCTTGCTGGTGTGGGCGATGCCGAATGTGTCGATCAGCGAGCTGATGGCGATCCCGCCCAAGCGTCCCGAAGGGGCGAGTCTCACCGGTTATTTCATGGCCGGCCTCACCGCAATGGTGGGATTCTGGGCCACGTTGTCGCTGAATATCCCTGACTTCAGCCGCTATGCCAAAAGCCAGAAGGACCAGATCCTCGGGCAGATTTTCGGCTTGCCGCTGACCATGTTCCTGTTCGCCGCCCTGGGCGTGATCATGACCGCCGCTTCGGTAAAACTGGTGGGGGTCAGCGTGTCCGACCCGGTCACCCTGATCGGGCATATCCAGAGCCCGGTGTGGGTCGCCGTCGCCATGGCGTTGATCATCATCGCCACCTTGTCGACCAACACGGCGGCGAACATCGTTTCGCCCACCAACGACTTTCAGAACATCGCGCCCAAGCTGATCAACCGCACCACGGCGGTGATTCTGACCGGTCTGGTGGGGTTGGCACTGATGGCCCATGAGCTGCTGAAAAAGCTCGGACTGATCGTGTCCGATGTCAGCCTGGAGACGGTGTATTCCAATTGGTTGCTCGGTTACTCCAGCCTGCTGGGACCGATCGCCGGGATCATGGTGGTGGACTACTTCATCACCCGCAGACAGCAGCTGGACCTGGCGGGACTCTACCGGGACGACGTGTACCCGGCCTGGAACTGGAGCGGGTTTATCGCGTTCGGCGTGCCGGTGGTGCTGACCTTGCTGTCCCTGGGCAGCGATGCGTTCAGCTGGTTCTACAGCTACGGCTGGTTCACCGGTTCGGCGTTGGGCGGGGTGCTTTATTACGCGCTGAACGCCAGGCGCGCGATCACTCCAGTCGTAGCCAAATCATCTATGTGAACACGGTCAAAAATGTGGGAGGGGGCAAGCCCCTCCCACATTTTGACCAGTTTTCACTGTTGGAATCGTGTCAATTCAAGCCTGAGGAGATCCCCCCATGAACGCTGCCCTCGACGTTCTGCAATCGACCCATCAGCACATCAACCGCGACCGTTTGTGGCAGTCGCTGATGGACCTGGCCAAGCTCGGCGCCACCCCCAAGGGCGGGGTGTGCCGCCTGGCCCTCACCGACCTCGACCGCAAGGCCCGCGACCTGTTCGTGCAATGGTGCGAGGAGGCCGGCTGTACCGTGTCTGTCGACGGCATCGGCAATATTTTCGCCCGGCGTCCGGGGCGCAACCCCGACCTGCCGCCAGTGATGACCGGCAGCCATATCGACACCCAGCCCACCGGCGGCAAGTTCGACGGTTGCTTCGGCGTGTTGGCCGGTGTGGAAGTGCTGCGCACCCTCAACGACCTCAAGCTCGAAACCGAGGCGCCGCTGGAAGTGGTGGTGTGGACCAACGAAGAAGGCTCGCGCTTTCCACCGTGCATGATGGGCTCCGGGGTGTTCGCCGAGAAGTTCAGCCTGGCCGACACCCTGGCCAAGGTGGATGTGGACGGCATTTCGGTTGGCGATGCGCTGAACGCCATCGGCTATGCGGGCACGCGTGCCGAGAGCGGGCACAAAGTCGGTGCTTATTTCGAAGCGCATATCGAACAAGGGCCGATTCTCGAAGATGAGAAAAAAACCATCGGCGTGGTACTCGGAGCCCTCGGGCAGAAGTGGTTCGACCTGAAGTTGCGGGGCGTTGAAGCGCACGCGGGGCCGACGCCGATGCACCTGCGCAAGGATGCTCTGGTAGGCGCGGCAGCGGTGGTGGCCGCCGTCAACGCCGCAGCACTGGAACACCAGCCGCATGCCTGCGGGACCGTGGGTTGCCTGCAGGCGTATCCCGGTTCGCGCAATGTGATTCCCGGCGAAGTGCGCATGACCCTGGATTTTCGTCACCTGGAGCCGGCACGGCTGGATTCGATGATTGCCCAGGTGCGCCAGGTGATCGATGCAACCTGCGACAAACATGGCTTGAGCTTTGAACTGGAACCTACCGCCGACTTCCCGCCGCTGTACTTCGACCAAGGCTGTGTAGACGCCGTGCGCGACGCGGCCAATGGCTTGGGGTTGTCGCACATGGACATTGTCAGCGGGGCAGGGCACGACGCGATTTTCGTCGCCGAGCTGGGCCCGGCGGGAATGATCTTTGTGCCGTGTGAGGGGGGTATCAGCCATAACGAAATCGAGAATGCCGCGCCGGATGATTTGGCGGCGGGGTGTGCGGTGTTGTTGAGGGCCATGGTGGCGGCTTCGGCAGCCATCGCCAGCGGCAAGCTTGCGGCTTGAAATGTGGTAACAAAATGTGGGAGGGGGCTTGCCCCCGATAGCGGTGGGTCATTCAATAAATCTGGTGACTGATACACCGCCATCGGGGGCAAGCCCCCTCCCACATTTGAGCTGTGTTTGACGTCAGACCCAGATGGCATCCCACAACGGGTAATCGCCAATCCGTTCGACCAACCCCGCTCGCAATGGATTGGCCACTACATAGCGGGCCATTTTCACCAGGTCATCTTCTTTGCGCAGCGCCCGGTCGTGGAAGCTTTCCTGCCATAGCCGGCCCTTGCGTCCGGTGGCGCCGTTGACGGTTCGTGTGCTTCTGGATTTTACCTGGCACATCAGGTCTGCCAGCGAGCCTTTTTTCAGCTCGAGGATCCAGTGGAAATGGTCGGGCATGATGACCCATGCCAGGGAGTTCGCCAGCCCTTGGTGCTGAGCGATTCGAAATTGCCGGACCACCAAGCGTCCGAGGTGAAAGTCGCTGAACAGGCGAATGCGTTCATGGGTATTGGTGGTAATCAAGTAGATGCGATTCGGTTCGCTGATTCGGCCGATGCGCAGGCGATGTGAAGCGGGTAGATCAGGCATTCCCTGGCCTCTCTGCTAAGTGGACTCTGAGAGGCTAGGAGGGGTGGGCTGAATGTGATGTGCAGGCTTTTGGCAGGATGTGTCTGGAAGGGCGCTATCGGGAGCAAGCCCCCTCCCACAGGGGGCCTGCAGTGTTCATACATTGTGTGTCTGGCACGGAACCAGTGTGGGAGGGGGCTTGCTCCCGATGAGGCCGTAACAGGCGCCGCCGTCAGTGCGTCTGCCCCTCGCTTCCAGCTTGCCACCCACCCCCCAACGCCGTCACCAACCCCACACTCGCCTGCAACTGCCGTGTCTGCACCGCCTGCAAGGTTCGCTGCGCCTGCAAGGCCGCTGTCTGCGCGGTGACCACATCCAGATAACTCACGGCTCCCGCCTCATAGCTGTTCATCGCCAGCGCCTGGGTGTGCTGCGCTGCATCCGCCGCCGCCTGTTCGTCCTGGGCCTGCTGCTGCAAGTCGCGCAGTTGTGCGAGGTTGTCTTCCACCTCACGCACGGCTTTCAACACCTGGCTGCGGTACTGCGCCGATGCTTCTTCAAATTCGGCCCTGGCCTGGCGTTCGTTGGCGCTCAAGCGTCCGCCATCAAGGATGGGCAGGTTCATCAACGGCCCCAGTGCCCAATAGCGATTGCCCGCTGAAAGCAGGTTGCCCACGCCCTGCGTCTGGCCGCCAATCAACCCGGTCAGACTGAAGTCCGGATACCACGCGGCCTTGGCCACGCCGATAGAGGCATTGGCTGCAAACACTCGCCGTTCCGCCGCCGCAATATCCGGGCGACGTTGCAGCAGGTGGCTGGGCAGTTGCGCTGGAATTCCTGGCAAGGCCATCAACTGCGGGCTGGCTGGCAATGAAAAGTTACTGGCCGCGACGCCGACCAATTCGCCGATGGCATGCTCGGTGAGGTTACGCTGCCCACGCACTTCATCCAGTTGCGCCCTGGCCTCGGCCAGTTGATTTTGCGCACGGGTAAGGTCCAGTTCCGAGGCGATCTGCCCCTCATAACGGCTATGGGTCAGTTGCAGCGCCTGGCTGAAATCCTTCAGGGAGTGGGTGAGAATCCGGCTCTGCGCATCCAGCCCGTTGAGTTGCACATACAGCGTTGTCAACTGGCGTTGCAGGCTCAGGCGCGCCACGGCCAAGTCATCGCCGGATGCTTGCGCCTGGGCGTCGCCGGCCGCGACTTGGTTGCGGATTTTGCCCCACAGGTCCAGCTCGTAACTCAACGAGAATCCGGCGGTGTCGCTGTTGTATACCGACGGTTGCGTCGTGCCGCGCAACGGCCTCGAATCCGATTGGCGCTGGCGCAACGGCTGGGCGCTGGCGGTGAGCTGTGGAAACAGCCCTGCATGCAGTTGACTGGCATACGCCTGGGACGCATCGAAATGCGCCAGCGCCGCGGCCAGGTCGGGGTTGGCCGTGAGCAGTTGCTGCTGCAGCGCATCGAGCGTTGGGTCGTTGTACAGCTTCCACCACTGCGGCGCCAATGCGTCGGACGGCTGCGCGCTGTGCCACGGGCCGTCGCTGGTCTGTTCGCGGTAACCGGCCGGCAGGTCAACCGACGGCACGTGGTAGACGGGTGCCATGGAGCAGCCTTGCAAGGCCAGCAGCATCAGTGCCGCTAACGGGTTAAGCCTTGGGCGCATGGGCACCCCCGGTGGCGTCGGCCAGTTGTACCGTGTCGCCTTCGCGCAGGGCATCGGGTGGGTTGTCGATGATGCGGTCGGCGGGTTTCAGGCCCTGGTCGATCACCAGCCGTTCGCCCAGGTCCAGGCCGATATGAATGACTTGCAGGTGCACATGGTTGTGCCGGTCCAGCACCGCGACCTGGGTGCCCTGGGCGCGGAAGATCAGCGCGCTGGCGGGGATGCTCACGCCATGGGTGTCCGCCGGAATCGGCAAGGTCGCTTCGGCATAGTCGCCGGGCAGCAGTTCACCGTTAGGGTTGTCGACGACGAACTGCGCGAGCAGGGTGCCGGAGCGTCGGTCGATGGCCGTGGAGTCGCCGATCAGGCGCGCCTTGAAGTGCTCGCCCGGATGTTCGGGCACCGTCAGCTCGGCTTCCAGGCCTGGGTGGATCACCGCCGCGTAGTTCTGTGGCACCGGCACGTACAGGCGCAGCTGGTGGGTGTCGGCAAGGCTGAACAGTTCCGGATCGCTGTCGGTGTCGGCCTTGATCAACTGGCCGATGTCGGTATTGCGCGCGGTGATGGTGCCGGCGAAGGGCGCACGCAGGGTCTTGTAGCTTTCCAGTGCGCACAGCCGCGCATAGTCGGCGGCGGCCGCCTGGGCATTGGCTTTGGCGGCGGCGGCATCCGAGGTTTTCTCATCGGCCTCCTGGCGCGACACGGAGTGGCTGGCCAGCAGGTTTTGCCAACGCGTTGCAGTGGTGGCGGCCAGGCGTGCATTGGCCTGTTCCTGGACCAGGTGGGCGTGGGTTTGAGCCAGTTGCTGGTCAAGGTCCGGGCTGTCGATCTGCGCGAGGATTTGCCCGGCCTGGACCTGGCTGCCGATATCGACTTTCCAGTCCTTCAAATAGCCGCTGACCCGGGCATGGATCGGCGCCTTGCTCCAGGCCTCCAGGTGCGCCGGCAAGCGCAGGGTGTCGCCGCTGGCATTCTGTTTGGGCTGGAACACCCTCACCTGGGGGATGGCCGCGGTTTCGGTCCAGGCGGTCACCGCTTGTTCATGCAGCGTGCGGGCGTGCAAGCCGTTGGCGACCAACAGGGCGGCCAGGGTCAGGCCGCCGATACCCATGAGCATCAGACGCTTGCGCGAGGGTTTTTGATCAGACGACATGGGACGTTTCTCCAGCAATTGCACGAGTAGGGTGACGACCGTGGACCAGGCTGAAGACCACGGGAACAAACAACAAGGTGGCGACGGTGGCGAAGATCAACCCACCGATCACGGCGCGGCCCAGCGGCGCGTTCTGTTCCTCGGACAGCGCCAGGGGCAGCATGCCGATGATCATCGCCAGGGCGGTCATGCACACCGGGCGAAAGCGCGTGTAACCGGCTTCCATCGCAGCTTTCAAGGCATCGCCATGTTCGGCCAGGCGTTCACGGCAGAAACTCACCACCAGGATCGAGTTGGCGGTGGCCACGCCCATGCACAGAATCGCGCCGGTCAGGGCCGGCACCGACAACGAGGTGCCGCTGAGGAACAGCATCCACACGATCCCCGCCAATGCTGCGGGCAACGCAGTGATGATCACGAAGGGGTCGGCCCAGGATTGGAAGTTGACCACGATCAGCAGGTAGATCAACACCACGGCGCCGAGCAGGCCGAAGCTCAAGCCGCTGAACGCCTCGTGCAACGCATCGATCTGCCCGTGCAGGCTGATCGTCGCGCCTTTGGGGCGCATGGACGCGGTGTCATCGAGGACTTTTTGCACATCCCGGGCGACGCCACCGAGGTCGCGGCCCTGCACGTTGGCGTACAGGTCCAGGGTGGGTTCGATGTTGTAGTGCGTCACCACCGCCGGGCTTTGTACCCGCGAAATAGTCGCCACGCCGCCGAGGATCTGGGACTGGCCATCGGCACCGGTCACCGGCAGGGCCTCCAGCGAAGGCAGGCTGTCGAGACGGTATTGCGGCGTCGCGGCCACGATCGAATAGGACACGCCATTGGCCGGATTCAGCCAGAACGTGGGCGCCACCTGGGAGCTGCCGGCGAGGGAGGCGACCATGCTGTTGGTCACGTCTTTTTCGGTGATGCCCAGGCCATTGGCGCGCAGGCGGTCGACATTCACCTGCAGCGACGGGTAACCGGTGGACTGTTGGATACGCAGGTCGGCGATGCCCGGGACGTGTTGCAGGCGCCGTTCGAGTTCCACGGCATAGGCGCGGTTTTCGGCATCGTTGCGTCCGGAAATCTTCACGTCCAGTGGTGCCGGCGCGCCGAAGTTGAGGATCTGGCTGCTGATGTCCGCCGGCAGGAACGCAAAGTGGCTGCCGGGGAAGCTTTGCGGCAGGGCCTCACGCAGTTTTTTCACGTAATCGGCGGTGGGCGCGTGGTCCTTTTTCAGCGTGACCTGGATATCGCCGTCCTGCGGGCCGATGGTGCCGCTGTTGCTGTAGGCCATGTCGATGCCGCTGAGCGGGATGCCGATGTTGTCGACGATCGTGTCCAGCGCTTGCGCCGGGATCACCTCGCGAATCCGCGCTTCGATGCGGTCGAACGCGGCGGCGCTTTCCTCGATGCGCGTACCCAGCGGCAGGCGCACATGCAGCGCCAGTGCGCCGGCATCGGTCGCCGGAAAAAAATCCTGGCCCAGGCTCGGCAGCAGCACGAACGAGGCCAGCACACAGGCGAGGAACCCGACGATAAAGCGCTTGCGCGCGCCGAGTGCGAGCATCAGCAGGCCGTGGTAGGTGTCGCGGATATTCGAGAAATGCCGCTCGAACCCTTGCTGGAAATTCAGCACGGCTTGCAGCGCGGCATGGCGCGGCTTGCGGTGCTGTTCGCCCTCGTGGTGGTTGATGAATGGGTCTTCCGGATGATGCCCCAGGCCTTGCTCCGGTGCGTGGGGCTTGAGCAGAAACATCGCCAGCGTCGGCACCAGGGTGCGCGAGAGAATGAACGAACTGGCCATGGCAAAGATCACCGCCAGCGCCATCGGCCGGAACAGATACCCGGCGATGCCCTGCAGCAGGAACATCGGCACGAACACGATGCAGATGCACAGCAGCGAGACGAACGCCGGGCCGACGATTTGTGCGGCGCCGTCGAGGATCGCCGTTTTCACCGCCTTGCCTTGTTCCAAGTGCCAGTTGATGTTTTCGATGGTCACCGTGGCGTCGTCCACCAGAATGCCCACCGCCAGGGCCAGGCCGCCCAGGGTCATCACATTGAGGGTTTGCCCGCTGACCGCCAGCAGCGCGATGGCCGACAGCACCGCCAGGGGGATGGATGCGGCAATGATCAGGGTCGAGCGCCAGCTGCCGAGAAACAGCAGGATCATCGCGCTGGTCAGCAGGGCGGCGATGATGCCTTCCCGGGCCACGCTGCCCACCGACTGCTTGACGAACACCGAGGCGTCGCCCAGCAGTGAGGTCTTCAGCGACGGCGGCAGGGTTTCGTTGATGCGCGGCAGCATCTGGCGGATGCCGTCGATGATCGAGAGCGTCGAGATGCTGCCGTTCTTCAAGGCCGGCATCAGCACCGCACGGTGGCCGTCGACGCGCACGATATTGGTCTGCGGGGGCGAGCCGTCCCGTACATGGGCCACTTGGCCGATGGTGATGATCGCGCCGTCGACGTTCTTGATCGGCAAGTCATTGAGCTCATCGATGGCCTTGGGGCTGTTGTTCAGCAGGATCGTGTATTCGTTGGGGCCAAGCTTGGCGGTGCCCACCGGGATGATCTGGTTCTGCAATGCCAGGGCATTGCCCACGTCCTGGGCCGACAAACCCTTGGCCGCCAGGGCCTGGGGATCGAGGTCCAGGGTGATCTGGCGCTGCTTGCCGCCCATCGGAGTGGGCATCGCCAGGCCGGGCAGGGCGCTCAGCGGCAGGCGGATGTTGTTCTGCACCAGGTCGCGGATTCTCGCCTCCGACAGGCTCGGGCTGGAGAACGCCATTTGCAGGATCGGCACCGTGGAGGCGCTGTAGTTGAGGATCAGCGGCGGCGTGATACCCGGTGGCATCTGCTTGAGCACCGTCTGTGATACCGCCGTGACCTGGGCGTTGGCGGTGCGGATATCCACGCCGGGCTGGAAGAAGATCTTGACGATGCCCATGCCTGGCAGGGATTGCGATTCGATATGTTCGATGTCGTTGACGGTGGTGCTCAGGGAGCGTTCGTAGGTGTAGATCACCCGCCCGGCCATGGCGTCCGGCGACAGGCCGTTGTATTGCCAGACCACGGCGACCACGGGGATACCGATATCGGGGAACACATCGGTGGGCGTACGCAGGGCCGCCATGGGCCCGATGATGCAGATGAATATGGCCAGCACGATAAACGTGTACGGCTTGTGCAGTGCGGTCTTTACCAGCCCGAGCATGCGTGAGTCTCCGAGAAGAGCAGGATTGCAAACCCCGGCAGTCTTGCCCGACCCACCTAACACGCACCTTTCAGCCAGGTGAAGGAACATTTAGGTAACGGCTGAAGATCGTTTCATTTGTATTCATTTGTTCTACAAACGGCGGCTCTTCAAGCTTGTCAGCCATCGGATACGCTTTTTACTGATGCGCTTTGGAGCCCTGCCATGTCACCGAAAACACTGTTGTTGATTCCCACCCTTGCGGCTGTCGTACTGTTGTCGGCGTGTGCCGGCCCGATACCCAAGGCCGACCCGAGCCAAGCCTGGATCGGCTTGAAAGAAGAGGCACCCAATGACTTGTTGGCCGAGCGTCTCGATGGCAAGCGCGTCGATGACGGGCGCTACTTCGAAGTGAGCCCCGGGGACCATCGCCTGGACGTGACGTTGTTTGAGGAGGAGCCCGGCGACGATAACCAGCAGGACTGCCAGGGCCGGGTCGAGTACAAGCATTTCAAGGCGGGTGAGCATTACACCCTGGAGGAATCGAGCCTGGGGACTACCGTGCGCGCGGCGCTCAAGGATGGCCACGGCAAGGAGGTCGCCGCCACCCAGGACTTCAATTGCATGCCCGGCTAGGCGTGATGCACCGTCGCCTTGCTCGGCTTGGCGGGCGCGGCGGGTTTGA
Organism: Pseudomonas sp. 24 E 13; assembly: GCF_900004715.1. NCBI lineage: Bacteria > Pseudomonadati > Pseudomonadota > Gammaproteobacteria > Pseudomonadales > Pseudomonadaceae > Pseudomonas > Pseudomonas sp. 24 E 13. Next base: position 68,659 of record NZ_CVTO01000113.1, on the reverse strand, counting down.
CGTGGGGGTGATGGTGCCGGCGGGTCACGCGCATGACCCCCCACAACATGGCGGCGGCCACCGCCAGCCAACCGCAGATCAACAGGAAAATCGTCGTTGCAAGGCTCATTCAGGCCTCCCTTCACCCCGTCCGGGGTACACACAGTCTTCTCAATGGACAGTCTAGCTACCCGGCGGTTGCCTGCTATTGACCAATGGTCGTGTCCGTCCAACTTGTTTGCTCTATGGCGGGCGGTTTATCGACACGTGAGGCTATACCCTTGCCCAAGAGCGTCCTATGATCGGGGCCCTCACCGGCAGTTGATCAAGAGAGTCAAACATTGCGCTTACGGTCGAACCTCAAAACATCCATCCTGCTGGCCTGTGCCCTGGGGCTGATGGCCTGTTCCAGCCAGCCGTCGAAACTTCCCGGCCTGCCGGAGCGGGTTGAGCTCAATGGCGTCCCCACTTTTCGCAGCGAGGCTTATCAGAGCGGTCCTGCGGCACTGGCCAGCATGCTGTCGCAACAAGGCATTGTCATGACACCGGGGCTGCTCGATAAGCCACTGCACCTGCCGGGCGCCGAGGCGGACCTTGAGCGCAACATGCCAAAGCTGGCGCGTGAGTACGGGCTGATGGTGTATCCGCTGGATGCCGGGCTGACCGCAGTGCTGGCGCAGGTGGCGGCCGGTTATCCGGTAATGGCGCGCATCAACTCCAGCTTCTGGTCCGGCCCGCGTTACGTCGTGGTGGTGGGGTTCAATCAGCAGAAAAGCACGGTGCTGTTGCGTTCCGGCATGGAGCGGCGATTGATGATGAGCTTTGGTGACTTCGAGTCGGCGTGGAAGAGCGCGGGTCATTGGGCGATCCTGACCCAGCGTCCGAGCCAGTTGCCGGCGAATGTGGACGCGCAGCGTTGGCGGGAGGCGGCGAACGCTACGGCCCAGGCCGGGCAGGAAGGGGCGGCGGCCCAGGCGCTCAAGGTCCTGGCGGAACGCAGATAAAAATGTGGGAGGGGGCAAACCCCCTCCCACATTTGATCGGTGCTGTCAGCTGACTAGCGACGCACTTCCGTCACACCCGCACGGTTCTTCAGATTCTTGTCAGCCTTGTAGCGCAGCGCCACATCCGGCACCGCGCCGCCCTTGCCGGTCTCGACCCAGCTGCGAATACGGCTGGCATCGGCAAAGTGGGTGAATTTGCCAAAGGCATCCAGGATCACCAACGATACCGGGCGGTTACCCATGCTCGTGACCAGCACCAGGCAGTGCCCGGCCTGGTTGGTAAAGCCGGTCTTGGTCAGCTTGATGTCCCAGTTGGCACGATTGATCAGGTGATCGGTGTTGGAGAAACCCAGGGTGTAGTTGGGCTTGCGGAACGCCACGGTCTTTTCCTTGGTGGTGCTCAACTGGCTCAACATCGGGAATTTGCGCGCATAGGCCAGCAATTTGCTCAGGTCGCGGGCGGTCGACACGTTGTGGATCGACAGGCCTGTAGGCTCCACATAATGGGTGCTGGTCATGCCCAGCGCCTTGGCCTTGGCGTTCATCGCCGCAATAAACGCCGCGTAGCCGCCCGGATAATGGTGGGCCAGGCTCGCGGCGGCGCGGTTTTCCGAGGACATCAATGCGATCAGCAGCATCTCCTTGCGCGGCATCTGGCTGCCGATCTTCACGCGCGAGAACACCCCTTTCATCTCCGGCGTGTCGGTGATGTTGATATCGATGTATTCATCCATGTTCTGCTTGGCTTCCAGCACGATCAGGCCGGTCATCAGCTTGCTCACGGACGCGATGGGCACCACCACGTCGGGGTTGCTGGCATAGATCACTTTGTTGGTCTGCAAATCCACCAGCATGGCGCTGCCGGAAGCAATTTGCAGTTTGGAGGCGTCACGCGGGGCCAGGGTGGATTCGGCGGCGTGGGCGAAGGTGCCTGTGAAAGCAAAAAACAGGCTGACAAGAGAAAGACGAATTTTCACGCGGATGAACTCGCTAAAAAGTAAGGAAATACCGTTTGGGAAACGGGTTTTTGTTAAATACCGTTACATTTTAGGATGTATGGACGAGAAAGCGATAGAGGCCTTTAAATAAAGGCTGTAAGCCGATGATTGGTCGGATCTAATTCTCCGATTTTTTGGCTTTAAAGGCTAGGGCGAGCGATGAGGTGCCGCGTGCCTGTCACCACCTATTGATTGCCTTTTGCGCCCATGAGGTCTGTGTAGGCAAGAAAGCCCCAGATTCACTGGGGCCGCTCCTCATGTGTCAAATCCTTATCCAGCCTGTGAAGGTCGCTGTCATCACGTATTTCAACCGTAAAGACTGCCATGGGGTGGATAACGGAATAGGCGTCAGCGAGTTCTCTATCGTGACGCCGATTGGAATAATTCCTACTAGTCCGCTGGAGGCATCCCTTTTGAAGGTGATTTCTTGGCCATCTTGGCCAGTACCAAGTAAGACGTTATAGCCCTCGCCTGTAATAACCTCAGTCGAATAGGTCATCGTTCCAGTATCCAAGCTGAACGGCCCGGAAATAACTCGGTAGTCTGTGCGGATTATACCGTTGATCGTCGCTCCGTTATAAAAGGTATTTCCCCCGACATCCTCCCCTGACAGTACGTTCCTGCGTACCTTGCCATTAACCGGTGGAAATTTAACTCCAACGCGGTTCTGGAAATAACAGTTCGTAACGTAAATTGTTCCGCCGGTCGCGCTCCGAAAACTAATTTGGAAAGTGGAGTTAGCGTCTGTGTCGGCCGTATGCGTCAACTCGCTGCCGATCTTCTGGAAGTTCTCGGAAGGCTTAAGCCTTGAAACATGTCGATGCTGCACGCTGCCAGTTCCGCTTACAACGCGCATCATTATATCCACATCACCCGATACGCAAAGTACGAAACAACCAAAGCTTATGGGACCATTAATCATAAGGAGCGGGCTCTGCGATGCTGAATATATAGCACCGTCAGCAGGCAAGGCAGGAAATATGATTTGGGTTGATGTTTCGTAGCCGGATTCAGGCATCGCCACGGTGGACAGTGTGGTAATACCCGACCAGCTTGCGCCATTTTCGGCTCCCTTGCCCCAACGCTCGGATATGAGGTTGGAACTGTCGACCAAGAGATTTTCTGCGGATTGACGGTTTCGACTGATGGTCTGCATGCCATTTGGGCCGTTGATTTTTCCAGTGCCAACGGACGCTAGAGCCTGTGGCGTCAAGAAGGTCAGGGTGGCGTTGTCTCCTTTTGGTGTTTCGTTGTAGTAATCGACCTGTGTCGCAAGATTTATGGTATTTCCGCTCCCTGCGTGAAAACCTGCGCCGTCGCTTCTAATCGTTGTGCCACCGGCGAGCACATCGAATACACCATCCTTTCCGTCAGCATAAATATTCCAACCGGTGCAAGACTCGATGTAGCCTCTATAAACAGTCGCAAAGCCGCTGTCGCGAAGCCCTATTGAAGTCTCGGAGCGTCTGCAGTATTCAATAGTCGATGAAATTATATTGTTCGCGCTCGTGGGATCAATATAGACACCGACTTCACACGTTGTTGGGTCCGTTGCCCCGACAGGAGGGAGTCCGGAACTATATCTACCGCCAATATGACCGCCGTTTACTTTGTTTGCGTTGCTATTTATAAAAACTATGCCGCGTATTGCATTGTCGCACCAACCTATATTCACAACGTGAGAATAGGAGCTATTGAACTCGACATTATTCTGAAAGCCGCCTATCTGCCCGACCTCGATGACATTGCCCCCCATGCCCGAGATCTGTATCCCAACAAGTGGAAAACCACTGAAGCCAGGACCTTGCATCCAGTCCACGGCAAACCTCGCGGTAGAACTTCCAACAGACACTGCGACGCCAGACATCTGAGTGCATATCAAGTGCCGGATATGAACCCTTGAACGATTAAAGTCGAGCTGTACCGCAGGGGTGGTTCGATACTGGGGGATTGTCAGTGGTGATCCGACTGTTAACGGTGCAGAGCAAATAACTGATGTGCCACTGGGAACGCAAGCGTCCATGATTCTCTGAGCAAGCAATCCGCAGTCAGTGCCTTCAGTCACACCGCCGTATTCCATTGCGACAGCGTCATCTATCAATCGCAGCCAACAGCCGACCCCTCCAGTGTCCGTCTCACCGCTTCCATTCATATAGCTGAGGATGGAAGCCTGCGCGATTGAAAGAGACGCCGTGGGGACTGTGGGGCTGAAAACCCGAAAACCATCATGGGCGGACTTCAGCACTTCGGGAGCCCATACCAAGTGCCCGCCGCCACTTCGGTGGTCCAGGTGGTATGAATTCAGAAGGGCTTGCTCGCCGGCCGTCTCGCCGATGGCTTCGAAGATATCTTTGACTGCGTTGAATTGCCGAACGTATCTGTTGGCAACAAGGTTTATAACTTTTTCATTGGTAGCATTTTCCACATTTATCACTCCATTGCTGTGGAAGAAGTCGCCCCCATGGTGAAATCGTGGGCGTCGCTGCCAGCCGGCACTGCTGTTTAACGTGGCTGGTTATGCATACAGTATTGCTGTTCCTGACGTGAATTCAAGCTGAAAATGCATTTATTATGCATTGGCGCATATAAAATGCAGTGCAGGGCTTTTCGCTGTATGAGAGGCCGGTTCCAGGCCGATTTCGATTAGCAGGGCGATCATGGGCGGAAATTTTGACCGGCTACGGCCTTTGAGCTGAGAAATTTTTTCTCAAGAAATAAAAAGCCCCGCGCTAAGGCAGGGCTTTTTCAGTACGCGTGGTTATTAGCCGTGGAGCGTTTCCGCCGCATACAGCGTGTTCTCCAGCAGGCACGCCCGGGTCATCGGGCCTACGCCGCCTGGAACCGGGGTGATCCAGCCGGCGCGGGGCAGGGCGGTGTCGTAGACCACGTCGCCGACCAGCTTGCCGTCGTCCTGGCGGTTGATGCCCACGTCAATGACGATGGCGCCTTCCTTGATCCATTCACCTTTGACCAGGCCCGGCTTGCCGGCGGCGACCACCACCAGGTCGGCGCGGCCAACGTGGCCGGCCAGGTCCTTGGTGAAGCGGTGGGTAACGGTCACGGTGCAGCCGGCCAACAACAGTTCCATGGCCATCGGGCGACCGACGATGTTCGAGGCGCCAACCACGACGGCGTCGAGGCCATAGAGATCGACCCCGGTGCTTTCCAGCAACGTCATGATCCCTTTGGGCGTGCAGGGGCGCAGCAGCGGGATGCGCTGGGCCAGGCGACCGACGTTATAGGGGTGGAAACCATCGACGTCTTTGTCCGGGCGGATGCGTTCCAGCAGTTGGGAGGCGTCCAGGTGCTCGGGCAGCGGCAACTGGAGCAGGATGCCGTCCATGTCCGGGTCATCGTTGAGGCTGTCAATCAGGTCGGCCAGGGCCTGTTGAGTGGTGTTCGAAGGCAAGTCGTAGGCTTTGGAGATAAAGCCCACCTCTTCGCAGTCTTTACGCTTGTGCGAGACATAAACCTGAGAGGCAGGATCGCTGCCGACCAGGATCACCGCGAGGCCAGGCGTGCGCAGGCCTTGCTGGCGACGCTCGGTGACGCGTTTGGCGATCTGCTGGCGCAGGCTGGCGGCGATTGATTTGCCGTCGATAAGTTGTGCAGTCATTACGCGTGATTAACCATCGAGAGGGGGAAGAAAAGTGCGCGCATTCTCGCACGCCAAGGCGCGAGGGCAAAGGCGCTTGGTCTGCAAATTGGCCTAACCCCTTAAATAAAATCAGTTTTTTTCAAAAAAGATTTGACGGGTTTCAGGCCGCTCTATACTATTCGTCGCACTTGTCGGGCACAGCCTAGCACTGGTTAGAAAGTCGAGCAGAATTGTTGTCCTGCAAGGCTGGAAACACTTAGTTTGTAATCCTCCAAGAGTACAGATTAATCAGGCGCCCGTAGCTCAGCTGGATAGAGCATCCGCCTTCTAAGCGGATGGTCGCAGGTTCGAGTCCTGCCGGGTGCGCCATTAGGCAGCTTTGGCACAAGTAGCGCTATATGGTGGGCGTAGCTCAGTTGGTAGAGCACGGGATTGTGACTCCCGTTGTCGAGGGTTCGATCCCCTTCGTCCACCCCATATTTTGAAAAGGCGCCAGATTAACCGTCTGGCGCCTTTGCTTTAAGAGCTTCAAGCGCGGATGTGGTGGAATTGGTAGACACACTGGATTTAGGTTCCAGCGCCGCGAGGCGTAAGAGTTCGAGTCTCTTCATCCGCACCAAATAAAACGTTGCTCGGCTGTCAGGTCGGGCAATGTTGGACAAAGAAAAAAGAAGTAGTTTGGTTTCTTTGTTAATGCAATATGGTGGGCGTAGCTCAGTTGGTAGAGCACGGGATTGTGACTCCCGTTGTCGAGGGTTCGATCCCCTTCGTCCACCCCATATTCGAAAGGCGCCAGATTTAACAGTCTGGCGCCTTTTTTGGTTTTGGCCGCTTGATATTTCAGCGGTCGCAGGTAGTGGGCTCCATCGGCAGCGCGTTTCGTCGTATTTGTGTGTCTCGATGATGCCGCTTTGCCCGTTCGCGCCGTTCGCGGGGCGGACCGTCAGGGAGATGAATGGCTGCTTTCTCTCTATATAGAAGGGCGGCGCAGAGCCCTTGCGCAATTGGCTGTATTTGTCACCGGGGCGAGGTACTTCAGTGCCTTCGTACCGATAAATTGCTGGCTGTTTCCAGGTGTATTTTCAGTAGGGTGACTTCTTGAGTTTGACCCACTAGAATGCATGCCCTTGATTGGGGTCGGAAATGGCCGGCTAATGTCTGTGCAACGAGGAATATCCATGCAAGTTTCTGTTGAAAATACTACTGCTCTCGAGCGCCGCATGAGCATCACCGTGCCGGCAGAGCGTATCGAGACTGCGGTCAACAAGCGTCTGCAGCAGACTGCCCAGAAGGCCAAGATCGCTGGTTTCCGTCCAGGCAAAGTGCCGATGAGCGAAATCAAGCGTCGTTTTGGTGCCGATGCGCGCCAGGAAGCGGTAGGTGACGTGATCCAGGCTTCCTTCTACGAAGCCGTTGTCGAGCAGAAGCTGAACCCGGCTGGCTCGCCGTCGATCGAACCCAAGTCCCTGGAAGCTGGCAAGGACCTGGAATACGTAGCGACGTTCGAAGTGTTCCCTGAGTTTGAAGTGGCCGGTTTTGAAGGCATCGAAATCGAGCGCCTGAGCGCCGATGTCGCTGATTCGGACCTGGACAACATGCTGGAAATCCTGCGCAAGCAGAACACCCGTTTCGAAGTGGCCGACCGTGCCGCCCAGAACGAAGACCAACTGAACATCGATTTCGTTGGCAAGGTTGACGGCGAAGTGTTCGCTGGCGGTTCCGCCACCGGTACCCAGCTGGTGCTGGGCTCCAACCGCATGATCCCGGGCTTCGAAGACGGCCTGGTCGGTGCCAAGGCCGGTGAAGAGCGCGTTCTGAACCTGGAATTCCCGGCTGACTACCAGAACCTGGACCTGGCCGGCAAAGCCGCCGAGTTCACCGTGACCGTCAACAGCGTTTCCGAGCCTAAACTGCCGGAACTGAACGAAGAGTTCTTCGCTCAATTCGGCATCAAGGAAACCGGCATCGAAGGCTTCCGCACCGAAGTTCGCAAGAACATGGAGCGCGAGCTGCGCCAGGCGATCAAGTCCAAGGTCAAGAACCAGGTCATGGACGGTCTGCTGTCCGCCAACCCGATCGAAGTGCCAAAGGCCCTGCTGTCCAACGAAGTGGATCGCCTGCGCGTACAAGCTGTCCAGCAGTTTGGTGGCAACATCAAGCCTGACCAGCTGCCGGCCGAGCTGTTCGAAGAGCAAGCCAAGCGCCGCGTCGTGCTGGGCCTGATCGTGGCTGAAGTGGTCAAGCAGTTCGACCTCAAGCCGGACGAAGACCGTGTTCGCGAAATGATCCAGGAAATGGCCTCGGCCTACCAGGAGCCTGAGCAGGTTGTGGCTTGGTACTACAAGAACGACCAGCAACTGAACGAAGTACGTTCGGTTGTGCTTGAAGAACAAGTTGTGGATACTGTTCTGCAGAAGGCTAAGGTGACCGATAAAGCGGTCTCTTACGAAGAAGCAGTCAAACCGGCAGAAGCAGCACAAGCCGACTGATTGTCCAACTCGTTGGAAATTCAACCATAAGCCAGCCTCGCGCTGGCTTATGCGTTTTCAAGACATGACTATTTGGGAGTAACTGCAGAGCATGTTCCGTAATTCCTATATTCAGCAGAACTCTGATATCCAGGCCGCAGGCGGCCTGGTCCCGATGGTTGTCGAGCAGTCCGCTCGTGGCGAACGCGCCTACGACATCTACTCGCGCCTGCTCAAGGAGCGAGTGATCTTTCTGGTTGGCCCGGTAGAGGACTACATGGCCAACCTGATCTGTGCGCAGCTGCTGTTCCTTGAAGCGGAAAACCCGGACAAGGACATCCATCTCTACATCAACTCGCCGGGCGGTTCGGTGACAGCGGGCATGTCGATCTACGACACCATGCAGTTCATCAAGCCAAACGTATCGACTACCTGCATTGGCCAGGCCTGCAGCATGGGTGCATTCCTGCTGACCGCCGGTGCCGAGGGCAAGCGTTACTGCCTGCCGAACTCACGCGTGATGATTCACCAGCCACTGGGCGGTTTCCAGGGCCAGGCATCGGACATCGAAATCCATGCCAAGGAAATCCTCTTCATTCGTGAGCGCCTCAATACGCTGATGGCCAAGCACAGCGGGCACACACTTGAAGAAATCGAGCGTGATACCAACCGTGATAATTTCATGAGCGCTGAAGCTGCCCGTGAATACGGGTTGATCGACGCAGTGATCGAAAAGCGCCCCGCTTAATATAAGCCGCTCAAAATAGGGCTGGTCGGCATGCCCGACCACTGGCGGGCTTGAAAAAGCCCGCATAAGCCTTCATCTTGTGTTGCAAGCCTATCGGATTTGGATCGAACGAATGACTGACACCCGCAACGGCGAGGACAACGGCAAGCTGCTTTATTGCTCCTTCTGTGGCAAAAGCCAGCATGAAGTACGCAAATTGATTGCCGGCCCCTCGGTGTTTATCTGCGACGAATGCGTCGACCTGTGCAATGACATCATCCGCGAGGAGGTGCAGGAAGCCCAGGCCGAGAGCAGTGCGCACAAACTCCCATCGCCTAAAGAAATCAGCGGCATCCTTGACCAGTATGTGATTGGTCAGGAGCGTGCAAAAAAGGTTCTGGCCGTAGCGGTGTACAACCACTACAAGCGCCTGAACCAGCGTGACAAGAAAGGCGACGAAGTCGAACTCGGCAAGAGTAATATCCTGCTGATCGGCCCCACAGGCTCGGGTAAGACCCTGCTTGCGGAAACCCTCGCTCGCCTGCTGAACGTTCCGTTCACCATCGCCGACGCCACCACCCTCACCGAGGCGGGCTACGTGGGCGAAGATGTCGAGAACATCATTCAGAAACTGCTGCAGAAGTGCGACTACGACGTAGAGAAGGCCCAGATGGGTATTGTCTACATCGACGAAATCGACAAGATTTCGCGCAAGTCGGACAATCCGTCGATCACTCGGGATGTTTCCGGTGAAGGCGTGCAGCAGGCCCTGTTGAAGCTGATCGAAGGCACGGTCGCTTCGGTACCGCCCCAGGGCGGCCGCAAGCATCCGCAGCAGGAATTCCTGCAGGTCGATACGCGTAACATCCTGTTTATCTGTGGCGGTGCGTTTTCCGGGTTGGAAAAGGTCATCCAGCAGCGCTCCACCCGGGGCGGTATCGGTTTCGGCGCGGAAGTGCGCAGCAAGGAAGAAGGCAAGAAGGTGGGCGAGTCCCTGCGTGAAGTCGAACCTGACGATCTGGTCAAGTTCGGTCTGATCCCGGAGTTCGTCGGCCGTCTGCCGGTTCTGGCGACGCTGGACGAGCTGGATGAGGCGGCGTTGATTCAGATCCTCACCGAGCCGAAAAACGCCCTGACCAAGCAGTACGCCAAGCTGTTCGAGATGGAAGGTGTGGACCTCGAGTTCCGTACCGACGCGCTCAAATCAGTGGCCAAGCGCGCACTGGAGCGCAAGACCGGTGCACGTGGTCTGCGCTCGATCCTCGAAGGCGTGTTGCTCGACACCATGTACGAAATCCCCTCGCAGTCCGAGGTGAGTAAAGTGGTGATCGACGAAAGCGTTATCGAAGGCAAGTCCAAGCCGCTGTATATCTATGAAAACAGTGAGCCGGCTGCCAAGGCTGCACCTGACGCATAAGCGTCTTTGCAGTGGCGGTACAAGCAAGGGGCCTTTTTGGGGCCCCTTGTTTTTTTGGGGTGTTTTTGCGTGACGGCTGATTAAATCGCGTTTATTCATGCGTTTAAGTGCTGGCATTGAGCTTGTTTTTTTTGCATGCAACCCCCATCTTGGTTTCAAGCTTATTTTTCAACTGTCATAGAGGCGAAATCATGAAGACAACCATCGAATTGCCTCTCCTGCCGTTGCGTGATGTCGTCGTCTATCCGCACATGGTTATCCCGCTGTTCGTGGGGCGCGAGAAGTCTATCGAAGCCCTCGAGGCCGCGATGACGGGCGACAAGCAGATCCTGCTGCTGGCCCAGAAGAATCCTGCCGATGATGATCCGGGCGAAGACGCCCTGTATCGCGTCGGCACCGTTGCAACTGTCCTGCAATTGCTCAAGCTGCCCGACGGCACCGTCAAGGTGCTGGTGGAAGGCGAGCAGCGCGGTGCGGTCGAGCGTTTCATGGAGGTCGACGGCCACCTGCGCGCCGAAGTGGCGCTGATCGACGAAGTCGAAGCCCCTGAGCGTGAGTCCGAAGTATTCGTGCGCAGCCTGCTTTCGCAGTTCGAACAGTATGTGCAACTGGGCAAGAAGGTCCCGGCGGAAGTCCTGTCGTCCCTGAACAGCATCGACGAGCCAAGTCGCCTGGTCGACACCATGGCGGCGCACATGGCGCTGAAAATCGAGCAGAAGCAGGACATCCTCGAAATCATCGACCTGTCGGCCCGTGTCGAACATGTGCTGGCACTGCTCGATGGTGAAATCGACCTGCTGCAGGTCGAGAAGCGCATTCGTGGCCGCGTGAAGAAACAAATGGAGCGCAGCCAGCGCGAGTACTACTTGAATGAGCAGATGAAGGCCATTCAAAAAGAGCTCGGCGACGGCGAGGAAGGCCACAACGAGATCGAAGAGCTGAAAAAGCGTATCGATGCCGCCGGCCTGCCGAAGGATGCGCTGACCAAGGCGACGGCCGAGCTGAACAAGCTCAAGCAAATGTCGCCGATGTCGGCTGAAGCCACCGTGGTGCGCTCCTACATCGATTGGCTCGTGCAAGTGCCGTGGAAGGCTCAGACCAAGGTACGCCTGGACCTGACCCGCGCCGAAGAAATCCTCGATGCCGACCATTATGGTCTTGAGGAGGTCAAGGAGCGGATCCTCGAATACCTCGCCGTGCAAAAGCGTGTGAAGAAAATTCGGGGTCCGGTGTTATGCCTTGTCGGGCCTCCCGGGGTGGGTAAAACCTCTCTGGCGGAGTCCATCGCCAGCGCGACCAACCGCAAATTTGTACGCATGGCCCTCGGTGGCGTGCGTGACGAAGCGGAAATCCGCGGCCATCGCCGGACATATATCGGTTCGATGCCAGGAAGATTGATTCAAAAGATGACCAAAGTGGGCGTGCGTAACCCGCTGTTCCTGCTCGATGAAATCGACAAAATGGGCAGCGATATGCGCGGCGATCCTGCGTCGGCGCTGCTTGAGGTGCTCGATCCCGAGCAGAACCACAACTTCAACGACCATTACCTGGAAGTCGATTACGACCTGTCCGACGTAATGTTCCTGTGCACCTCCAACTCCATGAACATTCCGCCGGCGTTGCTGGACCGGATGGAAGTGATTCGCCTGCCGGGTTACACCGAAGACGAAAAGATCAACATCGCCGTCAAATACCTCGCGCCCAAGCAGACCTCGGCCAACGGCCTGAAGAAAGGCGAGATCGAGTTTGACGTCGAAGCCATCCGTGACATCGTGCGCTATTACACCCGCGAGGCCGGTGTACGGGGCCTCGAGCGTCAGATTGCGAAAATCTGCCGCAAGGCGGTCAAGGAACATGCACTGGAAAAACGCTTCTCGGTGAAAGTGACGGCCGACGCGCTGGAACATTTCCTCGGTGTGCGTAAATTCCGCTACGGCCTGGCCGAGCAGCAGGATCAGGTAGGGCAGGTCACTGGCCTGGCGTGGACCCAGGTGGGCGGCGAGTTGCTGACCATTGAAGCGGCTGTGATCCCGGGCAAGGGGCAGTTGATCAAGACCGGCTCCCTGGGCGATGTGATGGTCGAATCGATCACCGCAGCGCAGACCGTGGTGCGCAGTCGTGCCAGGAGCCTGGGTATCCCCCTGGACTTCCACGAGAAGCACGACACCCATATCCATATGCCGGAAGGGGCAACCCCGAAGGACGGTCCCAGCGCGGGTGTAGGCATGTGCACGGCCCTGGTGTCGGCATTGACCGGCATTCCGGTGCGTGCCGATGTGGCGATGACCGGTGAGATCACCCTGCGTGGCCAGGTATTGGCCATCGGTGGTCTGAAAGAGAAATTGCTCGCCGCGCACCGGGGTGGAATCAAGACCGTGATCATTCCCGAAGAGAATGTCCGCGACCTGAAGGAAATTCCAGACAATATTAAACAGGATCTTCAGATCAAACCGGTTAAATGGATTGACGAAGTCCTGCAAATTGCGCTGCAATACGCGCCGGAGCCCTTGCCGGATGTGGCTCCGGAGATTGTCGCGAAGGACGAAAAACGCGAGTCGGATTCCAAGGAAAGAATTAGCACGCATTAAAGTGTTGGAGCCTGGGGGGCTTCCTTGACAGCTTTTTAGAGCCCTTGTTATAAAGCGGCTCTTAAGTGTCTGTTGGCCATCCAGCACTGGTTTTTGCTTTTTACCAAAAAACTTAGAATCATACTCATAGATATATAAGGGGACTTAGAGTGAACAAGTCGGAACTGATTGATGCTATCGCTGCATCCGCTGATATCCCGAAAGCTGCTGCCGGCCGTGCGCTGGACGCAGTAATCGAATCCGTCACTGGCGCTCTGAAGGCCGGCGACTCCGTGGTACTGGTAGGCTTCGGTACTTTCTCTGTGACTGACCGTCCAGCTCGCACTGGCCGTAACCCACAGACCGGCAAAGCACTGCAAATCGCTGCTGCCAAGAAACCAGGTTTCAAAGCCGGTAAAGCCCTGAAAGAAGCCGTTAACTAAGCTTCGATCAAGCCTTTGCTTACCCGGGTCGGACGCTGGTCTGGCCTGGCAGCGGAGCGGTAGCCGGCCCGAGTATCCATCGGGTCGCCACGCCGGGGGTCAGAGTTAAAACCCCCGTCCGCTCCGCCAGTTACGAGAAGGCGCATCCTCGGATGCGCCTTTCTTCTATCCGGATTCTACCCACGCTCCACGGTTGCCTATTTTTGATGTTCAACCGTTTCTGGGGGACGCATGCTGCAAAATATCAGGGACAATTCACAAGGCTGGATTGCCAAGACCATTATCGGGATCATCGTCGCATTGATGGCGTTCACCGGTATCGAGGCTATTTTCCAGGCTTCGGGTAATAACAAGCAGGACGTGGCCAAGGTCAACGGTGAGGAAATCACCCAGACCGAACTGAGCCAGGCCGTTGATATGCAACGGCGCCAGCTGATGCAACAACTGGGCAAGGATTTCGATGCTTCCCTGTTGGACGAAAAACTGTTGCGCGATGCGGCCCTCAAGGGCCTGATCGATCGCAAGCTGCTGCTGCAAGGCGCGGCGGATTCCAAGTTCGGCTTCTCGGAAGCGGCCTTGGACCAGGTGATCCTGCAGACGCCGGAGTTCCAGGTGGATGGCCAGTTCAACGCCGAGCGCTTTGACCAGGTGATTCGTCAGCTGGGCTATAGCCGCCTGCAATTCCGTCAGATGATGACCCAGGAAATGCTGATCGGCCAGGTTCGCGCAGGCATCGCCGGCAGTGGTTTCGTGACCGATGCCGAGGTGCTGGCATTCGCCCGTCTTGAGAAACAGACCCGCGATTTCGCCACCGTCAATATCAAGGCTGACCCTGCAGCGGTGAAACTCACCGACGCCGAAGTCAAGGCCTACTACGACCAGCATGCCAAGGAGTTCATGACTCCGGATCAGGTCGTCATCGACTACCTGGAGCTGAAGAAGTCGTCCTTCTTCGACCAGGTCACCGTCAAGGACGATGAGTTGCAGGCCGCCTACGAGAAAGAAACCGCCAACCTCGCTGAACAGCGTCGTGCCGCGCACATCCTGATCGAGGTCAACGACAAGGTCACCGAGGCGCAAGCCAAGGCCAAGATCGAAGACATCCAGGCGCGCCTGGCCAAGGGCGAACAGTTTGACGCCCTGGCCAAGGAGTTCTCCCAGGATCCGGGTTCGGCCAACAATGGCGGTGATCTCGGCTTTGCCGGTCCCGGCGTGTACGATCCGGACTTCGAAACGGCGCTGTACGGCCTCAAGCAAGACCAGGTGTCCGCGCCGGTGCGCAGTGCCTTCGGTTGGCACTTGATCAAGCTGTTGGGCGTTGAAGCACCGCAAGTGCCGACGTTCGCCAGCCTGAAAGACAAGCTGACCCGCGAGCTCAAGACCCAGCAGGTTGAACAGCGGTTCGTCGAGGCGACCAAGCAATTGGAAGATGCGGCATTCGAGGCTTCCGACCTGGCCCAGCCGGCGTCCGACCTGAAATTGACCGTACACACCTCGGCGCCGTTCGGCCGTGAAGGTGGCGAAGGCGTTGCGGCCAACCGTGCCGTGGTCACCGCTGCGTTCAGTCCGGAAGTGCTGGATGAGGGGGCCAACAGCAGCGCCATTGAGCTGGATCCGGAAACCATCATCGTGCTGCGCGCCAAAGAACACCTCAAGCCTGCCCAGCTGCCGCTGGAAAAGGTTGAGGCGGCGATCCGCACGCAGATGACCAAGGAGCGTGCGAGCGCTGCCGCCAAAACCCATGCCGACGAGTTGATCGCCAGCCTGCGTGATGGCAAGACCGCACTGGACCAGCCGATTGACGGCCAGGCCTGGAAGGTGACTGAAGCGGCGACCCGTGGCCAGGAAGGCGTCGACCCTGCTGTGCTGCAAGCGTTGTTCCGCATGCCCAAGCCAGCGGCCAAGGACAAGCCGACCTTCACCACCGTCACTCTGCGTGACGGCAGCCTGATGATCGTGCGCTTGAACGGTGTCAACGAAGCGGCAGCCCCTACGGACGAAGAAAAAGCGCAATACCGCCGCTTCCTCGCGTCCCGTATCGGCCAGCAGGACTTCGCGGCATATCGCAAGCAGCTGGAAACCCAGGCAGACATCAAGAAGTTCTGATGTCGGCTTGAATAAAAAGACCCCGTCCTGAAAAGGCCGGGGTCTTTTTTTGCGCGCATTAAAGCCTGTGACGTTTTACCGACAGGAATGCGCGCGCCCACCCCTCGTTCTGTTGCACAATACCGCCCGGACTGTTTTTCTCAGGATTTTCGATGTTGACATCATTTCACTTGCGAAACCTCGGGTTGGCGCTGGTGCTGGCGGGCGCGGCGGGTTGCTCGTCACCCAAGACCGCTATTTACGAACATGAGAATTTCGACGACTCCGGTACGTTTTCCCGCGATTACCCGGTGAGCGATGTGGCGGCCTGTGAAGCGGCGCGCCGTGCCCTGCTGAGCCAGGGCTATATCATCACCAGCAGCGATCCGAAGCTGGTGGCCGGTAACAAGAGTTTCCAGCAGACCGGCGAGACCCACCTGCAGATCAGCTTCAACGTGGTGTGTGCCGCCGATGGTAAAGGCAGCAACCATTCGACGATGTTTGCCAACGCCCTGCAGGACCGCTATGCGCTGAAGAAGGTCAACAACTCCGCAAGTCTCGGGGTTGGGGTGCTGGGTTCGGTGTCGATGCCGATCGGCTCCACCGATGACTCGATGGTCAAGGTGGCGAGCGAGACCGTCTCGGCGCCCAAGTTCTATGAGCGTTACTTTGCCTTGGTGGATGTGTTCCTGCCCCAGGAAGTGAAGCAGGCTGCGCATATACCCGAGAAGCCCAAGGATGAGCTTGGCATGCCTGAACCGAAAGCCGCGCCGGCCGCCGAGAAGCTCGAGACACCTCAGCAGATGCCCGCAATCCCTGCCGCCGCGCAGCCACTGGCACCGCCACCCGAGGCCGCACCCATCGCGCCCAGCGTAGAGCCGTTACCACAGACGCCAGCCGCGACTCCGGCCACCGAGTCCGCGCCCGCGCCGACCAACCCCAGCCTGCCGGCGCCGACAGAGGCGATTCCCGCCCTGCCAACGCCAACGCAGTGACTCAGACCGTTACGGGGTCTGTCTTGTCGACATTGATCCCGTAGCGGTTGATCGCCTCTGTGATGTTGTCACGACCGATCACACCGTCATCCGCCAGTGCCTTCAGCGCCGCCAGCACGATGAAGTGGCGGTCCACTTCAAAGAACTCGCGCAACGCTTCCCGGGTGTCCGACTGCCCGAACCCATCGGTTCCCAGCGCGACAAAGCGGCGGCCCTGTACGAAGGGGCGAATCTGATCGGCGAATAATTTCATGTAGTCCGTCGCCGCCACCACCGGCCCGGCTTTTCCGACAAGGCACTCCTCCACGTAACTCAGACGCGGCTCACTTTGCGGATGCAACAGGTTCCAGCGCTCTACGGCGTGCCCGTTACGGCGCAACTCGGTCAGGCTGGTGACGCTCCACACATCGCTCTCTACAGCGAAATCTTCCCGGAGCAGCGACGCTGCAGCGATGACTTCGCGCAGGATCGAACCACTTCCCATCAGCTGAACCCGAGCATCCGGGTGTGTGCTCAGCGGATACATCCCCTTGAGAACCCCATCCTCTACGCCTTCGGGCATTGCCGGGTGCGGGTAGTTTTCGTTGAGCAGGGTGATGTAGTAGTAAATGTCTTGCTGTTCGACATACATGCGCCGCATGCCCTCGCGAATAATCACCGCCAGCTCGTAGGCAAAGGTCGGGTCGTAGGCCACGCAGCACGGCACTACCGAGGCCAGGATATGGCTGTGCCCGTCGTCATGCTGCAACCCTTCACCCATCAAGGTGGTGCGCCCGGCCGTGGCACCCAGCAGAAAGCCGCGGGCGCGCGCGTCGCCCGCCGCCCAGGCCAGGTCGCCGACGCGCTGGAAGCCGAACATCGAATAGAAAATATAAAACGGGACGGTCATCAGGCCATGGTTGCTGTAGGACGTACTTGCCGCGATCCAGGAGGAAATGGCACCCGATTCATTCAGGCCTTCCTGCATGATCTGTCCGTCCTTGCTCTCTTTGTAGTAGCTCAGTTGCCCGGCGTCCTGCGGGGTGTAAAGCTGGCCCACGGCGGAATGGATGCCGATCTGCCGGAACAGGCTCTCCATGCCGAAGGTGCGCGACTCATCCGGCACGATAGGGACGATCAGCTTGCCCAGATGCGGGTCCTTGAGCAGCGTGCCGAGGATGCGTACAAACGCCATGGTGGTGGATATGGCGCGCTCGCCGGTGTCCTTGAGTTGAGTGGCGAATGCGGACAGGGGCGGGACAGTCAACGGGGCAACGTCAGTGTGCCGGGCCGGCACATACCCGCCCAGCGCCTGGCGCCGGGCATTGAAATAGCGCGCTTCTGTGCTGTCGGCCGCCGGCTTGAGGTAAGGAATTTCGTCGAGCAGGTCATCGGCCACTTCCAGCCCGAATCGGTCGCGGAAGGCTTTTACCGCGTCGGCACCCATCTTCTTCAATTGATGATTGACGTTCTGGCCTTCGCCCGCTTCGCCCATGCCGAAGCCCTTGACGGTCTTGGCCAGGATCACCGTGGGCTGGCCCTTGTGGCGCACTGCGGCGGCGTAGGCGTTGTAGACCTTGAGCGGGTCATGGCCGCCCCGTGAGAGTTTCCAGATATCGTCGTCGGACATGTCCGCAACCAGTGCAAGCAATTCCGGGTATTTGCCGAAGAAATGCTCGCGCACATAGGCGCCATTCTGGGATTTGTAATTCTGGTAGTCGCCGTCCACGCATTCCATCATGCGCTGGCGCAGCAGGCCGCTGTGGTCTTTGTCCAGCAGCGCATCCCAGCCACCGCCCCAGATCACCTTGATCACATTCCAGCCGGCGGCACGGTACACGCTCTCGAACTCCTGGATCACCTTGGCGTTACCGCGCACCGGACCGTCCAGGCGCTGCAGATTGCAGTTGACGACGAAGATCAGGTTGTCGAGTTTTTCGCGACCGGCCAGGGAAATGGCGGCCAGGGATTCCGGCTGGTCCATCTCGCCGTCACCGAGGAACGCCCAAACCTTGCGACCCTGGTGTTGCTTGAGGTCGCGAAACTCCAGGTAACGCATGAAGCGCGCCTGATAAGCGGCCGTGATCGGCCCCAGGCCCATGGACACCGTAGGGAATTGCCAGAAGTCCGGCATCAGCCGTGGGTGAGGGTAGGAAGACAGGCCCTCGCCACCGGCTTCGCGGCGAAAGTTATCCAGTTGGGCTTCGTTGAGGCGGCCTTCCAGATAGGCGCGGCCGTAGATGCCGGGGGAGGAATGGCCCTGGATGTACACAAGGTCGCCGTCGAAGGTGTCGGTTCGGCCGCGAAAGAAATGGTCGAAGCCTACGTCGTACAGCACAGCGGCTGACGCATAGGTCGCGATATGCCCACCCACGCCTGAGTGTTTGCCGGCACGCAAGACCATCGCCATGGCATTCCAGCGGATAAACGCATTGGTCCGCCGTTCAATGTCCAGGTCGCCGGGGTAGGGCAGTTGGCGGTCGGCAGCGATGGTGTTGACGTAAGGGGTAGTCACCCGCCCGTAAAAGTCGCCATGGCGCGCCACGTCGAAATCCAGCAACTGGTCGATCAGGTAATGGGCGCGAGGGCGGCCTTCGGCCGACAGCACCGATTCGATGGAGTCGAGCCACTCACGGGTTTCCTGCGGATCGTGGTCCAGGGATGCGGCGTTATTCGGATTCATATGAGGCTCCAGGGTAGGCGGATCCGGGCGGCGAACGCCTTGTGGGCGCGCTGCGATATAGTTGCAATTGCAACGACATGGCGGAATTTAGCCCGTGATGAGCTACTATTGCAACCTTCTTGAAATTCCCCGGATGGTGTTGCATGTCGTCGAAAGAGCCGGATGTATGGTTCCGTTTTGTCAGGGCCCACAGGACGGTCATCCGTGAGATCGAGCGCCGGCTGACCGAGGCGCAACTGCCGCCGTATGCCTGGTACGACGCGCTGTGGGGCTTGGAAAGCGGTCCTGAAGGCACGCGCCGTATGCATGAATTGGCCGATGTGCTGGCCATTGAGCGTTACAACCTCACGCGCCTGGTCGACCGCCTGGAAAAGGACGGCCTGGTGGTGCGTTCACGTTCCGACGGCGATGGCCGCGCAGCATTTGCCTCGATCACCGAGGCCGGCCGTACGCTGCGCAAGAAAATGTGGAAAATCTACGAAAGCACCGTGGATGAGCTGTTTTTGTCGCAAATCGAGCCTGAGCACCGTCAGGCCTTTGCCGATGCACTGCAGCGTACGGCGGGGTTGGCGATGGAAGCCGGCGTGCAGACCCGTAGCCGGCGCAAAACGTAAATGGGGTGAACCGTGGCGAGGTCATTTCAGGTCATACCGTTGCAGGGCGTGTTCCACCTTGTGTGTCTCGATGTGCCCTTCATCGGCTAACGCTTTTAATGCCAGCACTGCAATCCAGTAGCGGTTCGGCGCGGCTGCCTGTACCGAGCCTGCGCCCAGCGCCACGAAGTGCGTGTTCACATGCGCGGCCAACTGGTCGACCACCACTTGTGGGTAGCCGGTGACGGCAAGCACCGGTGTCCGACTCCCCGCCAGGCAGTCGCGCAGATGGCTGCTGCGCCTGGGCGCGCAGGGATGCAGGCGGTTCCAGCGCTCGGCGGCCGCCGCCTCGCGGGCCAGTCGGGTGTAACTGGGGCAACTCCATACATGCGCCGTGATGCCCCATTGCTGCTCAAGCAATTGCGCGGCGTGCATGACCTCTTCCAGGGCTCGACCGGCACCCAGCAAGCGCACGTTCGCCACGTCGGCAGTTTGCCGCACGGGATACATGCCCTTGATCGCACCTTCGCGGTCCAGCGTCTGCGGTGCGAGGGTGCTGGGCTGATCATGCAGCGCCAGGTAATAAAAGCCCGGCTGGCCATCCACGTACAGCGTACGCAACCCGGCCAGCACGATGGCCTGGGCCTCTTCGCCCGAGGCAGGGTCGTAGGGCGTACAGCGTGGATGGCTGGCCAGCCACAACGGCAGCGACGGTTGCGCGCCCTTCGGCCACGGGGATGGCTGGGTTTCGCTGTCATTGCACAAAATGCCGCGCTGGTCGGTCCGGTGTGACAGTGCACACAGCTGTGCAGACGAGGTGGCGCTGTGCAGGTAGAGCAGCGGCTTTTCCCCGGTATTGCGCGCAAACCAGGTGGGCCAGTTACCCGGGCGCCGACTGCGCGACTGGCCGCGAATCACCCAGGCCTGGCGACTGGATTCCAGCGCGCCGGCCATGCTCAAGACCGTGTACAGCGGTGAGCTGCGCGAGCAGGCGCAGGTGTCCAGTGCGTCGATGCACAGCTGCGCAGCGAGTGCGGTAGAGGCGGGCATGGGGGTGGCTCCTGGCGACAGAGGTGCCTACCCTAATGGAATTGGTCTTATGATTG
This sequence comes from Pseudomonas sp. 24 E 13, assembly GCF_900004715.1. Taxonomy (NCBI): domain Bacteria; kingdom Pseudomonadati; phylum Pseudomonadota; class Gammaproteobacteria; order Pseudomonadales; family Pseudomonadaceae; genus Pseudomonas; species Pseudomonas sp. 24 E 13. The sequence goes on along the minus strand of NZ_CVTO01000113.1, from coordinate 48,017 downwards.
CAATTGCAATGATTGCAATAGTGCCTCGATCTTCCGACTAAATCAGTCCGCCGCCGCCGCGTTTAATCTTCACGTGCGGGAACATCATGGCGCAGACATTTTTTCGTCATGACGGCACTTTAGTCTGGTCGTGAAGGTCATTAATTGCGCTGGCATTTTTAACTTAACAAGGAGTCCACCATGGACGATTACCAGGAAGAACTGCTGGAGTACCAGGCATTCGAACTCGACCCGCTGGACCCGGTCGACGATGCCACCGAGCTGTAGGGCCGACTTCAGGCGGAATGCCGCTGACTGCGGCGAAATTCCCCTGGGGTCTGGTTGTTCCAGCGCCTGAAGGCGCGTTGGAAGGCTTGGGCCGAGGCAAACCCGAGCAAGTAGGCGATCTCGCCAAAGGCCAGTTCCGTGTCGCGAATGTAGGTCATGGCCAAGTCGCGGCGGGTATCGTTGAGAATCGCACGAAATTGCGTGCCTTCGTCGGCCAGTTTGCGGCGCAGGGTCCAAGTGGGCAGCTTCAAGCGTGCCGCCACTTCTTCCAGGTCGGGTTCCCGGCCACCATTGAGCATCGGCCCCAGCAGTCGAGTAATGCGCTCGCGCAGGCTGCGGGTGCGGGTCAGTTGCTCCAGTTCCCTTTCACACAGCTGTAACAACAGATGCCAGGTGCTCGGGCAGTACTGCGGGTTGCGCAGGGCCAGGGTGGCCTGAGTCAGGCGCAGTTGATTGCGGTCGGCGCCGAACTGCACAGGACTGTCCCCCAGCACGCTATACAAATGGCTGTATTCGGGGGCCTGGAATTCGATTTCGATGCGTTGGGCCGGCACCGGTTGTTGCGCCAGGCTCGACAGTTGATGCAGCCAGCCGGCGATGATCGAGTCCACCACAAAGCGGTTATAGGCGTTGTAGGGACTGATGGAATAAAACCGCAGCCAGGCGCCTTCGGCGTCTTCATGAAAGCTCGATTGCCCACGGTAGTTGGAGCCATACAGTGGTTCGAAGCGCGTCAGCGTGCGCGCGGCTTCGCGTACCGTCGGTGCCTGGGCGGCGGTGACACCGGCGAGCCCGGCCTGGCTCAGGCGACTGAGCTGACCCATGCGCAGGCCCAGGCCCGGATCGCCGGTCAGTTGGATGGCCGCATGCCCCAGGCGCATATAGCGCGGGATCGACAGGCGCGCACCCGCTTCGGCCAGGCGTGCCGGGTCCAGGCCGTATTGCAGCAACAGGGGGTGCGGGTCCAGGCCGTGGCTGTGCACGGCATCGGCCAGGGTGTGCACGAAGCCCACCGACAGATCCCCCAGGCGCACCGGCTTCACGCGGTTACAGCCAGATATTGAGCAGGCGCGCGCCACGGGCTTCGCCGTCGGCGAACAGTTGCCCGTTGCGGCTCAGGAAGCTCTGCCCGGCGCTGCCCAGGTCCCAGAACTGGCCACGCAAAAACACGCTCATGCCCGCTGTGGCCTGGCTGATCGGTGGTTGGCTGATCAGGGTCAGGCGGCGCCAGGCTTCGCCCTCGCTGGTTTCCTCGGGCTTGAGGCTGACTTCCGAAGGGGTCGACACGCTCTTGAAGCCGCGCCATGGGCGGTCCCAGGTGTCACGCCCGGTCACATAGGCCGGCACGGCAATCAACTGGGCACCTTGTTCGTTGAGCTTGCGGTAGTTGTCCGGGTACCAGCTGTCGCTGCCGATCAGCACGCCCAGGCGCCCGGCCGGGGTGTCGACCACGCTGACGATGTTTTCATCGCCGGGTTCGATAAAGCCGCGCTCGTCGTAGATCGGGTACAGCTGGCGCTGCGGCTGGCCCAAGGGCAACCCATCGGCGGCAAAGACCACACTGACGTTGTACAGCGCACCATGGCCGACCTGCAGTTGCCCCAGGTTCACACTGGGATTGGGCAGGGCGATGGAACCGGCCACCAGGGTCACGCCGAATTCCTTGGCCAGGCCGCCAAACAGCACTTGGTAATCGCGCGCCATGCCGGCGGCTTTCATGCGCAGGTACGCATCATCCATGCGGTTGTCGCCGGTGGCGCTGATCCAGGCGCGCAGGAACTGCAACGGATTGCTGATCGACAGCCAGTTCATCGCGTCCTTGAGGTGGGTGGCCTGGTACAGCTCGTTTTTCTCGCCGGCGAGCATCAGCCAGGTGCCGACATGTTCCGGCAGCACGACGACGGTCTTGTCGTTGATCAAGCCCTGTTCGCGGGCCTTCTGCAGGTAGGCCGAGAGCTTCAGGTGCAGGCGCTCCAGGCTCTGGTAATCGGCAGGGAACAGCTCCGGCTGGATGCCCAGCAGGTTGCCACGCTCGGCCGGCTGGCCTTCATTGACCGCGAGGGTGATGCGCAGGTCCGACAGGTAATGCGCCACGGGGCGCTCCTGGGTCCAGACCAGATACGCGGCGAGGGCGGCAACCAGGGCCATGGTGACGGTGAATATGAGTAATTTGCGCATGGGGCAACAGACAACAGACCGGGGGCAGGGTTCGCGACTAGGGTAGGGCTCCTGGCCCGGCTTGCCAAGGGTGGCTGTGCATTTGGATCAATAAGTTGTCAGTTTCAGTCATTGAGCGGTAGGTGATCGCCTCTTAGTCTGTGGGACATAAACCGATGGGGTGCCATTCGAGCCCTCCACGTCCCGTGATGATCCGTTGTGGAGCTGTACCATGACCGCTGCTGCCTACCCGCACCTGCTGGCCCCGTTGGACCTGGGTTTTACCACCCTGCGCAACCGTACCCTGATGGGCTCAATGCACACGGGCCTGGAAGAAAAGCCCGGTGGTTTCGAGCGCATGGCGGCGTATTTCGCCGAGCGCGCCCGGGGCGGCGTCGGCCTGATGGTCACCGGCGGCATCGGCCCGAACGATGAGGGCGGCGTGTATGCCGGTGCGGCCAAGCTGACCACAGACGAAGAGGCGCAAAAGCACCGGATCGTCACCCGCGCCGTGCACGACGCCGGTGGCAAGATCTGCATGCAGATCCTGCATGCCGGGCGTTATGCCTACAGCCCCAAGCAGGTAGCGCCGAGTGCGATCCAGGCACCGATCAACCCGTTCAAGCCCCGGGAGCTGGACGAGGAGGGCATCGAGAAGCAGATCCAGGATTTCGTCACCTGCTCGCAGCTGGCCCAGGTCGCCGAGTACGACGGCGTGGAAATCATGGGGTCCGAAGGTTACTTCATCAACCAGTTCCTGGCCGCCCACACCAACCATCGCACCGACCGTTGGGGCGGCAGCTTCGAAAATCGTATGCGCCTGGCGGTGGAAATCGTGCGCCGGGTGCGTGAAGCGGTCGGCCCGAATTTCATCATTATTTTCCGCCTGTCGATGCTCGATCTGGTCGAGGGCGGCAGCATCTGGGAAGAAGTCGTGCAATTGGCCAAGGCCATCGAGCAGGCCGGCGCCACTATTATCAACACCGGTATCGGCTGGCACGAAGCGCGTATCCCGACCATTGCCACCAAAGTGCCGCGTGCCGCGTTCAGCAAGGTCACCGCCAAGTTGCGGGGCGCGGTGCAGATTCCGTTGATTACCACCAACCGCATCAACACGCCGGAAGTCGCCGAGCAGATTCTCGCCGAGGGCGATGCCGACATGGTCTCGATGGCGCGGCCGTTTCTCGCCGACCCGGAGTTCGTCAACAAGGCCGCTGCCGGGCGCGCCGACGAGATCAATACCTGCATCGGCTGCAATCAGGCGTGCCTGGACCACACCTTCGGCGGCAAGCTGACCACCTGCCTGGTCAACCCGCGGGCGTGCTATGAAACCGAACTCAATTACCTGCCCGTGCAGCAGATCAAGAAAATTGCGGTCGTCGGTGCCGGCCCTGCCGGGCTGGCTGCTGCTACCGTGGCTGCCGAGCGCGGGCATCAGGTGACCTTGTTCGATTCGGCCAGCGAAATCGGCGGCCAGTTCAACATCGCCAAACGCATACCGGGCAAGGAAGAATTTTTCGAGACCCTGCGCTACTTCAAGCGCAAATTGCAGACCACTCACGTCGAGCTGTGCCTCAACACCCGTGTCGATGTGGCGCAACTGGTGGCGGGCGGTTATGACGAGGTGATCCTGGCCACCGGTATCGCACCGCGTACGCCGGCGATTGCGGGTGTGGAGAACGCCAAGGTGCTCAATTACCTGGACGTGATCCTGGAGCGCAAGCCGGTAGGCAAGCGCGTGGCGGTGATTGGCGCGGGCGGTATCGGTTTCGACGTGTCGGAATTCCTGGTGCACCAGGGCGTGTCCACCAGCCTGGATCGCGAAGCGTTCTGGAAAGAGTGGGGCATTGACACTCAACTTGAGGCCCGTGGCGGCGTGGCCGGGATCAAGCCCGAGCGCCATGCACCGGCGCGTGAGGTGTTCCTGCTGCAACGCAAGGCGTCCAAGGTCGGCGACGGCCTGGGCAAGACCACCGGCTGGATCCACCGTACCGGCCTGAAAAACAAACAGGTGCAGATGCTTAACGGCGTCGAATACCTGAAGATCGATGATGAAGGCCTGCATATCCGCATCGGCGCCGAGGGCGAGCCGCAGGTGCTGGCGGTGGACAACATCGTCATCTGCGCCGGCCAGGACCCGCTGCGCGAACTGCACGACGGCCTGGTCGCCGCCGGGCAGAACGTGCACCTGATTGGCGGTGCCGATGTGGCGGCCGAGCTGGACGCCAAGCGCGCCATCAACCAGGGTTCGCGCCTGGCGGCCGAGCTGTAAGTCGACGAAAGGGGCGGTGTTAGACTACCGCTCCTTTTCATTCAGATATTTCCCGATGGGTCCTTTCGACTGGCTGCCTCACGCGCCCCTTGAACCTGTGCAGCTCGACTGGCTGAACGGGGTCGAGTTGGCCATGCTGCGCCTGGACCGTATCGACCCACTGATCAGCGGCAACAAGTGGTTCAAGCTCACCGAACACCTGAATCAAGCCCGCGACGCGGGGGCCAGCGGGGTCATCAGCCTCGGTGGGGCGTACTCCAACCATCTGCACGCCCTGGCGGCGGCGGGCAAGCGCTTTGGCTTTCCCACGGTCGGCCTGTTGCGCGGTCATCCTCAAGACACACCCACCGTGCTCGACCTCAAGGCGTTCGGCATGCACCTGCATTGGCTCGGGTACGGCGGCTATCGCGCACGCCATGAGCCGGGCTTCTGGTTGCCCTGGCGCGAACAGTATCCCCATCTTCATCCGGTGCCCGAAGGCGGCGGCGGGCTGGCGGGTGCGCTGGGCTGCGCGGTGCTGGTCGAGCAGGCGCAGGCGCAGTTGAGTCAGCTCGGCTGGGCGGATTACGACGCTTGGTGGCTGGCAGCCGGTACCGGGACGACACTGGCCGGGTTGGTATTGGCCGAGGCGGGCAGGCGTACGGTCTACGGCGCATTGGCAGTGCCGGACGATCACGGTGTCGCGCAGAACGTAAGTGCCATGGTGCACAACGGTTACGAACTGATCGACGCCAGCCGAGACGGCTTTGCCAAGGTCGATCCGCTGCTGCTCGATTTTATCGAACGCACCGAACAGGCCAGCGGTGTGCCGCTGGAGCCGCTCTACACCGGCAAGGCGCTGCTGGCGTTGAAGCAACAGATCGAGGCCGGACGCTTCGCCCCCGGTAACCGCCTGATCTTCATCCACACCGGCGGCCTGCAAGGCCGCCGAGGTTTCAATGCCTAGAGCAGACCCCCTGTGGGAGGGGGCTTGCCCCCGATGGCCATGGGAAATCGCCACAATGCTGTAGCAGCCCACGCTAACCCCGCAAATCTGGAGCGTATAAAATCCCTCAAAACACTGGAGATCCAAATGTGGGAGGGGGCTTGCCCCCGATGGCGGTGGGTCAGCGACAACAGAGCTGGCTGACCCACCGCATCGGGGGCAAGCCCCCTCCCACATTTGGACCGGGATCGACAAAAAACACCGGTCGGCTCCAAGGCCGCCGCGCTTTTGCTTTTGATCTCAGGCGCCCCGTTAAACCACGCTGGCCGAACGCAGGCTTGAATCCGTGGGTAACCCGGCAGGACGCCGGGTTAGCCGCACTGGGCCAGGGATGGCCCATTGCGGCGGCCCACGGATTCAAGCCGGAGAGAGGGCACACCGAGCCTAGGCGAGGTGCCGAGTGGTGGGGCAAGAGCGTTTTGCTTACTTTTGCGCTTTTCAAAAGTGAGCCGCCGTCAGGGCGGAACCCTAAGTGGCCGTGACCGCAGAAACGGATATGTACTCGGTCCGACCCAACATCCCGGCCAGCCCCAAGGCCGCCATCGGGGGCAAGCCCCCTCCCACATTTGAACCTCGGAGCGTCAGGTAGATACGTGTTGGCTGTCCGGCCGTCACGGGAGCAAGCTCCCTAGCCACAGGTCCGGCGTCGCACCCAAGTTGTGCAGATACTCATGCCCCGATCAAGGTGTATCACTCGATGGATGTGTTGGCTGACTCGACGCCATCGGGAGCAAGCTCCCTCCTGCCCGGCATCATCCTCAGCGCCGTATTATCGCGCAGCACATAGTGATGAAAGATCCCCGCCAACGCATGCAGCCCGATCAGCCAGTAACCGATCTGGCCAAACAGCACATGCCAGCCTTCAATCTCCTTGGCCAATGCCTTGTTCTCAGCGATCAGCGGCGGCAACTCCATCCCGTAGAACATCACCGAATGCCCCTCGGCGCTGACAATCAGCCAGCCGGCAATCGGCATGCCGATCATCAACCCATACAGCGCAACGTGGGTCAGCGTCGCCAACAGGCGCTGCCATTTCGGCGGCGCCGGCACGATCTTCGGCGCCACGCCCAGGCTGCGGGCGAACAGGCGCAGCCACACCAGCACAAACACGGTCAGGCCGAACATAAAGTGCATTTCGACGATCAGCGTGCGCGCACCGCTGCCTTTGGGGAACTGGCCGCGTAACTCAATGCAGGCGTAGACCACCGCCAGGAGCACCACCATCAACCAGTGCAATGCAATCGACATGGTGCTGTAGCGCGTATCGGAATTTTTCCACGGCATCGTTGGGTTCCTCACTTATCAGGGCAACCTTCCGTTCTTTGACGGAGTGGTTCAACTGTATGCCTGTTTGAAGCGCTTGGCCCGTAGTGAATGCCGGTGCATTGACCTTCGTCAGTGGTTTTGCGGCATTTCCCCGCGAGCCAGGCGTGCGTTGATATCGGCGATGACCTGCGGCAGATCGGTAATAGTGTCGATCAGGTAGTGCGGGCGTGAGCCTTCGAACATCGCTTCGATACGCTGGCGCTCGCCGGCCAGTGTGGCGCTGTCCATCGCCCGGAACTGCTCATAGGTCAGGCCCAGGGCGTTGCCGGAGCAGGTCAGCGCCACGGTCCACATGCCGGCACGGCGGCCTTCGAGGATACCCGGTACGGTGTCGTCGACTTTCACGCACGCCGCCACATCGTCAATGCCCAGCGCGATCACGTTGGCCAGCGCCTGGGCCGGCCATGGGCGGCCATTGGGCACTTCGTCGGTGGCGACCACATGGTCCGCCACGTAGCCGTTGCTGGCGGCCAGGGCGACGACCTTGTCCATCACTTGTTTGGGATAGCCGGAACAGGAACCGATCTTGATGCCCTGGGCGCGCACGCCGGCAAGGGTGTCGAGGGCGCCGGGGATCAGCGCCGAGTGTTCGGCGATTTTCTCGATCTGCAGCGGCATGAAGCGTTGGTAGATGGCGCTCACGTCTGCATCGGTGGGCGTGCGGCCGAAGGCCTTGCGATAACGCTCGGCGACGCGCGGCTGATCGCAGAGGGTGCGGATATGGTCCCACTTGCCCATGCCCATCGGGCCACGAGCCTCTTCGATGGACACCTGTACGCCGAACTCGGCAAAGGCCTCGACAAAAATCTGCGTCGGCGCAAACGAGCCGAAGTCCACTACGGTGCCGGCCCAGTCGAGAATGACGGCCTGGAGCGTAGTGGGGTTTTGATAGTTCATGGTTCAGATCCTGTGGGGTAATGGGGACAATCAGAGGTCCAGCACGTGCATTTCTTGCAGCACCTCGGCGATGGCCTGGACCGCCGCGCGCATGCCCGCCGCGTCGACATGGCCGATGCAGCCCACGCGAAAGGTCTCCACCTGGGTCAATTTGCCCGGATAGAGGATGAAACCCTTGGCCTTGACCCGTTCGTAGAAGTCCGTGAACTGGTAGCGCGGGTGTTGCGGGGCGTGGAAGGTGACGATGATCGGCGCCTGGATCGCCGCCGGCAGGAAACTGCGCAGACGCAGTGCGGCCATGCCGTCCAGGAGCGCGCGGCAGTTATCGGCGTAGCGTTGATGACGGGCGGGCAGGCCGCCCTCTTCGTGGTATTGCACAAGCGCTTCGTGCAGGGCGGCGACCACATGGGTGGGCGGTGTGAAGCGCCACTGGCCGGTGCGGGCCATGTAGCTGTGCTGGTCGAACAGGTCCATCGCCAGGGAATGAGAGTTGCCTGCGGCCGCAGCCAGCGCGCTCTTTTCGGCGAAGACAAAGCCCATGCCCGGCACGCCTTCCAGGCATTTGCCGGACGCGGCGATCAGCGCGTCGAAGGGCACTTCACGCGCATCGATCGGCAGTGCGCCGAAGGAACTCATGGCGTCGATGATCAGGCGCTTGCCGTGACGCTTGACCACTTCGGCGATCTGCGCCAGCGGGTTGAGGATGCCGGTGCTGGTCTCGCAGTGGATCAGCGCGACATGGGTGATCGCGGCGTCGGCGTGCAGCAGGCGGTCCACCTCGGCGGCGGTGGTGAGTTGGTCTTCGGGCGTTTCGAAGGTGCTGTACGCGCGGCCGAGCACGTCACAGATCTTCGCCAGGCGTTTGCCGTAGGCGCCGTTGATCAGCACCAGTACCTTGCCGTTACGCGGCACGAGGGTGCCGATGGCGGCTTCGACGGCGAAGGTGCCGCTGCCCTGCAACGGCACGCAGTGGTGGCTGGCGGCGCCATGGATGATCGCCAGCAAATGCTCGCACACGCTGGCGGTGAGTTGGTTGAAACGCTCATCCCATGAACCCCAGTCCACCATCATCGCCTGGCGCGTGCGGTTGGAAGTGGTCAGGGGGCCGGGGGTCAGCAGGAGCGGCGCGGCAGGGGTCATCTCGGGTCCTCGTAAAACAACGGGTCGACTCTAGGGCACCTAAATTGCAGTTTGGCTTGTTATCAATCAAATTGTTTGTTGTTATGCGAGCTATCAGTGAGGCCGATAACCATGAACCTGTTCCAACTGCGCGCATTCGATGCGGTGGCCCGCGAGGGCAGTTTTACCCGTGCGGCCGCCCGGCTGTTCATCAGCCAGCCGGCGGTGACCGGGCACATCAAGGCGCTGGAGGAGCACTACCAGATCCCTTTGCTGCGCCGCACTGCGCGGCGGGTCGAGTTGACCGAGGAGGGCGCACGCCTGGCGGCGATCACCCGGGCGATCTTCGGCCTGGTGGATGAGGCGCAGGCGATGCTCGAAGCCAACCGCCAATTGCTCACCGGGCGCCTGGAAGTGGCGGCGGACGGCCCGCATCTGGTGATGCCGATGATCGCCCGGCTGCGCGTGCTTTATCCGGGCGTCACGGTGAATCTGCGCCTGGGCAATGCCCAGGAAACCCTGGCGGCGTTGTTGTCCGAGCATGCCGATGTGGCGGTGCTGACCGAAGTGGAGCCGCGCAATGGCCTGCACCTGCATCCCTTGGGCGAGTCGCGTATTTGCGCGCTGGTGCCGGCCGTGCACCCGTGGGCGGGGCAGGCCGAGGGCATTGCACTGTCGGGGTTGAACGAAGAGATCATGGTGCTGCGCGAGCCCGGTTCCATCACCCGGCGTACCTTTGATGAGGCGTGCCTGGCTGCCGGTGTGCGGCCCAGGGTGCTGCTGGAACTGGACAGCCGGGAGGCGGTGACGGAGGCCGTTGCGGCGGAGCTGGGCCTGGGGGTGGTGTCGTCGATGGAGGTCAGCCGCGACCCACGCGTATGTGCCGTGCCGATTCGCGGCGACGGCCTGCAGAACCGGCATCTGCTTGGCTGCCTGGAGCGGCGCCGGTCGTTGCGCTTGATCCAGGCCTTTTTCGAGTTGGCGCCCTGAGGGTTTTTTGGTGGAACGATGCGTTGCTGCGCTATAAACTCTGCCCCCAAAGCGCCGGCCAGTAGACGTTTCGGCGCCATGGAAAGTAGAGAGTGAGTCATGGGCGCACAGTGGAAAGTCAAACATAAAGAAGCGGCAGCCAATGCCAAGGGCAAGATTTTCGGCAAGCTGGTGAAAGAAATCACCATCGCCGCCCGCAACGGTGCGGACACCTCGACCAACGCTCACCTGCGTCTGGTGGTGGAGCAGGCCAAGAAGGCCTCGATGCCCAAGGAAACCCTGGACCGCGCGATCAAGAAGGGCGCCGGTCTGCTCGGTGAAACCGTGCAGTACCACCGTGTCACCTACGAAGGTTTCGCCCCGCACCAGGTGCCATTGATCGTCGAGTGCGTCACCGACAACATCAACCGCACCGTGGCGGAAATCCGCGTGGCGTTCCGCAAGGGCCAATTGGGGGCTTCCGGCTCGGTGGCCTGGGACTTCAATCACGTCGGGCTGATCGAAGCGTCGCCGGACACCCCGGACGCTGATCCGGAAATGGCCGCCATCGAAGCCGGTGCCCAGGACTTTGAAGACGGCGAGGAAGCAGGCACCACTTTGTTCATCACCGAAACCACCGATTTGGACGCTGTGCAGAAAGCCTTGCCGGAGCAGGGCTTTACCGTGCTGTCGGCCAAGCTGGGCTATCTTTCGAAGAACCCGGTCAGTGGGTTGAGCGATGAGCAGATGGCCGAGGTCGAGGCGTTCCTGGAAGGCCTGGATAACCATGATGATGTGCAGGATATGTTTGTCGGGCTGGCTGGCTGATTTTTATTTGGATGCATGCAGTCAAAATGTGGGAGGGGGCTTGCCCCGATATCGGCCTCCCAGCCTACAGCTACCTGCCTGATACGCCTCGGTCCAATGTGGGAGGGGGCTTGCCCCCGATGGCGGCCTCTGGGCCGACCAGGATGTTGGATCAGATAGAGTACATATCCGTTGCTGCGGTCACGGCTGCTTAGGGTTCCGCCCTGACGGCGGGTCACTTTGGAAAAGCCCCAAAGTAACCAAAGGGCTCTT
>NZ_CVTO01000113.1:12392-36895 GCF_900004715.1 Pseudomonas sp. 24 E 13 | reverse complement strand
CCGTGGGCCGCCGCAATGGGCCATCCCTGGCCCAGTGCGGCTAACCCGGCGTCCTGCCGGGTTGCCCACGTATTCAAGCCTGCGTTCGGCCAGCGTGGTTTAACGGGGCGCCTGAGATCAAGATCAAGAGCGACTCGCTGCGCATCGTGGTTACGGGTGGCGCGGCTGCGTTGTGTAGGAGCGAGCTTGCTCGCGAAAAACGTCAACGATAACGTGTGCGTCCTGAATGAACGCGGTGCCTGTGGGTTTTTCGCGAGCAAGAGCTAGGCGCCCCCCTCGCTCCTACAAAAAAGCCTTGAACTGACTGGCCTCAGGGTAGGCCATGGTGTCAGAGCGCGCTCAGCACGACTTCGATCTCGTCGAAACTCGGTCGCGCCAGCACGTGCGGCTGACAGCAGCTGATTTGCAATTCAACCAACTCGTCTGCAACGGCCTCTTCGACCCGCTCCAGCAACTCCCCCAGCAGCACGCCGAACGCGCGTACTTCAATGCGCTGCAGTGCCTTGGTTTCCGGGGTGTCCGCCTTGGCATGGAAGGACGCCGCGCCAAAGTCCCCAAGCAAACAATCACCCGCTGCATTCCACAAAATATTGTGGCCATACAGGTCGCCGTGGGTAATGCCGTGCCGGTGCAGGTGCGCGGCGACTGAGGCGATACCGCGCGCCATGCGCAGTGCCACGTCCAGGCTGAAACGGGTGTCGGGTGCGTAGATGTCCCGCGTGCACGATGCCAGGCTCGGCAATGCCGCGAGGTTGCGGTAACTCGGCTCGATCAGGTCCATCACCAAGGCAGCCTGGTCATCGGGGTGACCGCTGACGCGGCCTTCGACCTTGATCAGGTTGGGATGCAGCCCGGCGGCGATGCACGCTTGCATTTCATGCAGCGGTGAACCGTCGCTGGTGATGCTGCCTTTGTACAGTTTGACCGCGACCGGCAACGCCCGGGGTTTCCACAGCGCCTTGCGAATAATCCCCGACGCCCCTTCGCCGAGCACTTCGCCCAGTTGCAGTTCGGCCCAGGGAATGTCCGGTGTCCCGTCGGCCGTCACCTCAACGGCCATTTCCACCGGATTGCCGGCGTACGCCAGCCACGTCAGGCTCGGCAGGGTCAGCAGCCACTGCGGCAGGTGGGTCAGGCGGTTGGACGCGATGCGGATCAATTCAAGCTTTTCGCACTGGGCCAGGCTGGGCGGCAGCTGCGTCAGTTGGTTGCCGGCCAGCATCAGCTTTTGCAGCAGCGGGCGTTGGCCGAGTTCGTCGGGCAATTGGCTGATGCAGTTGTCGGTGAGGATCAGCCAGCGCAATTGCGGCGGCAGAGCGGCTGCCGACACCCGCTCGATGCGGTTGGCCTTGAAGCCGATCATGCTCAGTTGGGCGCAGCGGCCCAGGCATTCGGGCAGTTCGGTGAAGGCGTTGTCCGAGCAGAACAGCACGCGCAGGTGCCGCAGGCGGTGCAGGTCGTCCGGCAGGCTGCTCAAGGCGTTGCCCGTGAGGTTGAGGATTTCCAGCGAGTCGGCCAGTTCGAAGATTTCCCGGGGGAATTCGGTCAAACCGCAGGCCAGGTCCAGGCGGGTAGTGCCGGCCAATTGGCCGGCCTTGAGTTGGGCGAGGGTATTGATCAACGGCGCGGTCACTCGACAAGGGGGCGTGAAAAGGCGCTCATGATACCGGGTCGCGCGCGACTTGCGTGCCGCACTGGCGTAATTGCCCCAGGCGGCTGGCGGTACGCGCAAGGTCGATGGCCTTGCCGCCCAGGGCCTGCTCCAGTGGCTGCGCGCCGATCAGGATCAGCTGTTTGTCGCGGTCGTAAAGCACATCCACCAGGTTAATAAACCGTTGCTGCACGGCAATCGGGCAGTCGGCGAGGTGGGGCAGGCCGTCGATGATCCAGTGGTCGAAGTCCTGGCACAGCAGCAGGTAATCCATCACGGCGGTGAGCTGTTCGCACAGGTCGCCGAAGGTAAAGGCGATTCTGCGCGCTTCACGGCGGCGGCACTGCAATTGCCGGTTGCCAACGGTCAAGTGCAACGCCGGGCAATCGGCGGCAGGCAGCCCGAGCGCCTCACGTTGCGCCACGCTGCCTGGCCAGAGGTACCTGCCCGTGCTGAAGCGCTGCTCGGCATGGGCCTGGGGCAGGCGGCGAAAGTCCTCGGGGGCACTGACTTCCAGCACGTCCATGCGCGCCGCGATCAGGTCGATCACCGGCTTGAAGCGCTGGTGATACAACGGGTTGGGCAGCAGGCCCTCGGGCGCATAGTTGGACGTCACCAGCACCAGCACACCGCGCTGGAACAAGGCCTTGAACAAACGGCTGATGAGCATCGCATCGCCGATATCGTGCACATGGAATTCGTCGAAACACAGGACGCGACAGTCCGCCAGCCGTTCGTCCAGGGCCACGGCCAGCGCGTCGTCCTGCGCGCGGTGCTGGAACATGCCCCGGTGCAGGTCGGCAAAAAAGTCGTGAAAGTGCACGCGCTGCTTCTCGGCAATCGGCAGCGCCTGGAAAAAACCATCGAGCAGCCAGCTTTTGCCGCGTCCAACCGGGCCGTGCAGGTACAGGCTGCGGGCGGGCCGGCCGCTGAGCAGGTGTTCGGTTTCGCGGGCCAGCGCGGCAATGGCGCGGGTCTGTCCGGCGCTGAGGGTATAGCCCTGCTGCTCAGCCTTGTGCCGGAAAAATGCACGGATGGGCGATGCGCCCGCCTGTTGGGGGGTGGTGCCCAGCAGGCGACGGATCAGGGAAAGCACGGTCAAGGCGCGTCACTCTTGTTTCGGTGGTCGCTCACTTTAGGACGCTCGCCACGATTTGACCAATACCAGGCGGCAGCCAGCCCTCCCGGAACAGCCGAACGCGGGGGTATTTCTGACCAGACTGGCAGATTTTCCCCAAGTGGCTACCCTTATACGCAGGAGCCACCCCTGTATAAGGATTTGGGGCAGTGAAGGAACGCACAGTATTGGCAGTCATGGGCATGATGCTCTGCAACACGGTGTTTGCGGCGCAGGTCCAAGTGGTGGTGCGCATCGATGTGCAGCGTGGTTGCCAGTTGGTGGGCACCACGCGCACTGCGGGCATCGAGCAGCTTGGCGTGTTGGATTTCGGCAGCGGCCCGCGTCTGGATGACCCGGCCGGGCCCTTGAGTGCGGCGCTGATCAGCCAGCGCCAGCCACGCCTGGAATGCAATCCCGATACACCCTATCAAGTGCGCGTTGACGGCGGCCTGCATGGCGGCGTCGGCGAAGTGCGCTATCTGGCCAATGGCGCGCCGGCGAGCAAGCCCATCCCCTATCGCATTTATGCCGACGCCGCGCGGTTGATCCCGTTGCCGGTGGATGTGCCGGTCAGCGGTCGCGTGCCGGACAGCGGCTCCGTCGACCTGCCGCTGTTCGGCCGTATCGAACCGCTCAAGGACATCCCCGCCGTCGGCCGTTATTCCGACCTGCTCAAGGTTACGGTCACATGGTAATCCGCTACCTGGCCGTAACGGCTCTGCTGTTGCTGGCCGAAGACGCGCACGCGGCCGCTGCCAGCGGGCAGATTCAGGCGCAGCTGGTAATCACCGCCAGTTGCGAGGTCAACAAGAGCGTGGACACGGCGCCCGTGACGCCCGAAGGCGGTACCGCGATGCTGGATTTCGGCAGCCAGGGCCCGACGTGGAACGATACTCTGGGCGCGGCCGTTTCCGCCGGCGACAAAACCCCCTTGTCGGTGTCCTGCAGCCCCTCGGTGGCCAACAGTTTCACCGTGACCATCGACGGTGGCACCAATGGCGACGGCATCACGCGGCGCCTGAGCAACGGTCGCCAGTCCATTCCCTATCAGCTGTGGGCAGACCCTCTGGGTCGCAGCGCCTACAGCATCGGTGAGCAACGAAACTTCGCCATGACCCACGACGCCCAGGTACCGATCCCGGTCTTCGGCTCCGTGGTGGCGAATACCAGGGCCCTACCGGCCGGCATCTACACAGACACCCTGACGGTGACTCTGGATTGGTAAACCATGAGGATGGATATCATGCATGTACTCGTATCTCGATTGGGCGTTTGCGCCCTGGGCCTGGCGATGGCCTCCAGCCTCAATGCGGCGACCACCGTGACCGGGCAGATCAGCTCCAGCCTGACCTTGATTGCCAGCTGCCAGGTCAACGGCTCCGGTGCCGCGACCGGGCTGAACTTCGGTAGCCTCAACTTCGGTACGACCAATAGCTTGTTTACCAACGCCGATGCCCAGTTGCTGGGCGGCACCGGCACCGGCGGCGCGCTGTCGATCCTGTGTTCGGCCGGTACCACGCCCGCTGTCAAAGTGCGCGCCGGTGCCCATGACGGCGCCTCGCCGGGTGGTACTCGCGCACTGGCCGATGGCGCGGGCAATTTCGTGCCCTATGACTTTTACACCGACAGCGGTTTCTCTTCGCTGTTGGCGGTCGATGGCGTGATTACTCTCGCCGCCAGTACCGGTGTCGCGCAAACCGTGGGCCTGTATGGGCGTGCGGTGGGCAAGCCGGGCCTGCCGGCGGGCGTCTACACCGACACCGTGGCCGTGGAGCTGACGTTCTGACGATGTGGCTCAGGGTGTGGTTGGCCTGTGGGCTGGCGTTGCCGCTGCCGTTGTCGGCGGTGACCAGCCAGAGCTTCCAGGTCAGCGCGACCATCACGCCGGGTTGCCTGATCGTGGGCAGCGCCAGCAACTACGGCACGCTGACCTATGGCAGCTATTCGGCCCTGGCCACCAGCACGGTGACGGCGGCCCTTACCGGCGGCGTGATCCTGCAATGTACGCCGGGCGTGGCGCTGAGCATGAGTGTCGACGGCGGGTTGCACAGCGGCACCGGGCGAAATTTGCTGCACAACAGCGGCAGCGCGCGGGTGGCTTACCAACTGTTTCGCGATGCGGCGTTCAGCCAGAGCCTGGGGATTGGCCAGAGCGTCAGCGTGAGCTACAGCGATGCAAACACCATCAGCCTGCCGATCTACGGGCGGGTGGTACTGCCGGGCAATCAGCCTGGGGGGACGTACAGCGACACGTTGCAGGTGCAGCTGTCGTGGTAGGGCTATGGGAATAAGGAGTGGTTTTATGCGTTCACCTTCCCGGCGGCTGTGGGCCGCGGGTGTTGTCCTGGGTGCCCTGTGCACGAGCGGGCTTGTGCAGGCGGCCAGCTCGGTGCTGATCTGGCCCATCGACCCGGTGCTGGAGGCCGACCAACAGGCCAGCGCGCTGTGGCTGGAGAACCGTGGCAGCGAGACGGCCAACCTGCAGGTGCGCGTGTTTGCCTGGAGCCAGAACGGCTTCGACGAGCAGTACCAGAACCAGCGCGATGTGGTCGGCAGCCCGCCGGTGGCCAGGATCGAACCCGGGCAGAAGCAACTGGTGCGCCTGACCCGCACCCGTGAAGTGCCGCCAGGCCGAGAGTTGGCCTATCGCATCATCATCGATGAAATTCCCTCGGCGCTGCAGGTGCCCGCGCCACCGGAGGGCAAAAATACGGCGGCGGCGATTCGTTTCCAGATGCGCTATTCGGTGCCGTTGTTTGCCTACGGTGCCGGCCTGTGGAGCAAGGACGACGCCACCCGCCAGCGCGACCCCACGGGCGCCGGGCAGCCGCAATTGAGCTGGAAGAAGGTCAATGTGGCCGGGCGCAGCTATATCGAGGTGCGTAACCAGGGCGCCGTGCATGCGCGGTTGACCGACGCCTCGTTCAAACAGGGCGGCAAGACCCGGCCGCTGGTGGAAGGGCTGCTCGGCTACGTATTGCCGGGGGCGACCATGCGCTGGCCGATGCCGGGCGATGTGCCGGGCGACCAGCCGCTGCAGGTCAGGATCAACGGCGCGACGCAAGTGGAGAGTCTCGCGCCGACACGATAAACGGTGTGTCGCGGGACGGGTGCGAGCCCGGGTTTTAACAGGATGGAGATGTCCATTGAAGGACGCAACGCCATGGTGAGTCGTGGTTGGGCTCGTGGTATATGGCCATCGATGGCAGTGGCAAGCGGGTTGTGGGGCGCTGCGGTAGCGGGCGATCTGCCGCCGCCGCCGAGCAGCATGGAGGCGGTCGCCGATGCACAGCTGTTTCTGCAATTGGTGGTCAACCAGATGGACACCGGCCGGGTCATCGCGGTCGAGCAACGCGCCGGGCAGCTCTTCGTGCCCGCCAGCGCCTTGCAGGACGTGGGCATGAAGCTGCCGGGAGATCCTGATGGCAGCGTGGCCCTGGACAGCGTGCCTGGCCTGCACAGTGATTACGACAGCAATGGCCAGCGCCTGCTGCTGGATGTGCCACCGTCCTGGTTGCAGGAGCAGTTCATCGGCAACCGCAACACCTACCCGCGCACCCAGGCCATGAGCAGCTTCGGCGCCTTGCTCAACTATGACGTGTATTTCAACGACACCGACGAGGGCGGCAGTTACCTTGCGGCCTGGAACGAGGTGCGTCTGTTCGATAACTGGGGCACCTTGTCCAACACCGGGCAACTGCGCCAGACCCTGTCCAATGGCATCAGCAACAGCACGCTCAACAATGGTTATCGGCGCTACGACACCACTTGGCGCTTCTCCGATGATGAGCGGCTGCTCACCTACGAGGCCGGCGACGTGATCAGCGCTGCGTTGCCCTGGAGCAGCTCGGTGCGCCTGGGCGGGGTGCAACTGTCGCGGGACTTTGCCGTGCGTCCGGACCTGGTGACGTACCCCTTGCCGCAATTTGCCGGCGAGGCGGCGGTGCCCTCGTCGGTCGACCTGTTCATCAACGGCTACAAGACCGAAAGCGCGCAGCTGCAACCCGGGCCGTACACCCTGACCAACATCCCGTTCATCAATGGTGCCGGTGAGGCCGTGGTGGTCACCACCGACGCCCTCGGTCGCCAGGTGTCGACCACCGTTCCCTTCTATGTCACCAGCACCTTGCTGCAACACGGCTTGACGGATTTTTCCGTGGCCGCCGGGACCTTGCGTCGCGATTACACCCTGCGCGATTTCGGCTACGGGCCGGGCGTGGCCAGCGGTACGTTCCGCTACGGCTATTCCGACAACCTGACCCTGGAAAGCCACGCCGAAGCCTCCAGCGACCTGACCCTCGGCGGGCTCGGCGGCAACCTGCGCCTGGGCAATTTCGGCGTGCTCAATACCGCCGTCAGCCAGAGCCGGTTCGACAGCCGCAGCGGCCGGCAACTGAGCCTGGGCTATCAGTACAACAGCGCGCGCTACAGCCTGATGTACCAACGTGTCGAACGGCGCGACGCGTATGCCGACCTGACCCTGGTCGACACGCCCTACGCTCGCCTCAGCAAGCGCAGCGAGCAAGTCACCCTGAGCCTCAACCTCGAGCGGTTCGGCAGCCTCGGCCTGGGCTATTTCGACGTGCAGGCGGCGGACGACTCGCGCACGCGCCTGCTCAACCTGAGCTGGAGCAAACCGCTGTGGCGCAACTCCAGCGTGTACCTGTCGGCCAACCGCGAAATCGGTGACAGCAACTGGGCGATGCAGGCGCAACTGGTGATTCCGTTCGACCTCAACGGCAGCCTGGCCTTGAGCAGCGAGCGCGGCAAGGACGGCGCCAGCCGCCAACGCATCAACTACAGCCGGGCGGTGCCCAGCGAAGGCGGGGTGGGCTATAACCTCGGCTACGCCCAGGGTGATGCCCCGACTTATCGCCAGGCCGACCTGACCTGGCGCCTGCAATCGGTGCAACTGCAGGCCGGTGTGTACGGCAGCAGCGACGCGCAGACACGCTGGGCGGATGCCAGCGGCTCGCTGGTGTGGATGGGCGGTAACACCTTCGCCGCCAACCGGATCAACGACGCCTTCGTGGTGGTAAGCACCCAAGGGTTCGCCGGCATTCCGGTGCGCTATGAAAACCAGTTGGTCGGCGAGACCGACCACAAGGGCCACTTGCTGGTGCCCTGGAGCAGTGCCTATTACCGCGCCAAATATGAAATCGATCCGCTGAACCTGCCACCGAACGTGCAGACCCCGAATGTCGAGCAGCGCGTGTCGGTGCGCCGTGGCAGCGGCTACCTGCTGGAGTTTCCATTGCGCCGGGTGCTCGCCGCGAGCATCACCCTGGTCGACGGTCAGCACCAGGAGTTGCCGCTGGGCAGCCTGGTGGTGCATGAACAGAGCAACACCCAGGCAGTCGTGGGCTGGGACGGGCTGGTCTATCTGGAAAACCTCAGCGCCCACAACACGCTGCACGTCACCCTCGGCGAGGGTCGCAGCTGCCAGGCGAGTTTCGATATCAATGAGCAGCAACAGGACGTGCCGCTGATCGGGCCGTTGGTCTGCCAATGAAGGATTGAACAGGGAGTGTCCAGGTGAAGGGCAAGGGATGGCTGTGTGGGGTAGGGCTGTTTGGCTTGGGGCTGTTGTGTTCGGGCAAGGCATTGGCCGTGTGTTCGGTGGCGCCCACAGTACCGGCCAGTTTCGGCTCGATCAGTTCGATGACTGTACGCACCGCTGCGCAAACCAGCTCCACCACCAATGCCGGGCTGAGCTGCACCTCGGCGCTGATCTCGCTGCTGGTGTCGACCGACCATTTCTACGCCACGATCACGTCGACTCAGGGCGGCATGCGCGGGCCGACCGGGGATGTGATCGGCTACACGATTTATGGCACCAACAGCACCAGTTATCCCATTACCCGGGGGGCGCAGTTCGATTTTGGCGGGGCCGGCGGTATCGCCCAGATCATCGGGCTGCTCGCAGGCCCGGGTGCGAAAACCGTACCGCTGTACCTGGGCAGCATCACCGGCAGCAATGTCGCCGCCGGCTTGTATACCGAGACGCTGAACATCGCCTGGAACTGGAACTACTGCTCGGGAGTCGGCCTTGGCGGCGTCTGCCTGGGGCGTGACATCGGCAGCGGCACGGCGGCGCTGACCGTCAGCATGAACGTGACCAATGACTGCCAGATCACCGCGCCCAATGTCAGCTTTGGCAGCGCGCCGGTGGTCAGCGGGTTCGCCGCCGTGACCGGGCAGACCATCAACATTGCCTGCACCAAGGGCAGCGCCTACACCGTGGGCTTGAGCGACGGCCAGAACGCGGTCAGCGTCGGTGGCCGGCGGCGCATGGTTTCCGGCGGCAACTACCTGGCCTACGACCTTTTCAAAAGTGCCGGCACCACACGTTGGGGCAGTGTTGGCGCGGCACGGCGCGCCAGCTCCACGGCCGAGGTCAACCCCGGCAATGGCTTGGGCACGGGCAGCCAGGTGTACAACTACAACGCCAGGATCTACACCGACCAGCCCACGCCACCGGCCGGTATCTATGTGGACAACGTGGTGCTGGACGTTGGCTTCTAGAACTTCATTTGCCCGGGGCTGGCCTGATCCACGGGACTGACCATCGCGTAGTTGTACCCGCCGCCCGACCAGTAGTCGGCCTGCAAGCCGTCGGCGCTGCGGCTGCCGCGCGGCAGGAAGCCGTTGTTCGGGCCCGGTGGGCGGATATAGAAACTGATGCGCCGACCCTGCGGGTCTTCGTACAGCACCATGGCCGCTGCGCCTTGGTCGGTGGTGAGCAGGCGCCCGCTGACCGGCTTGAACCCCGCCTGGCTCAAGTCGGGCAAGCGATGGGCCTGGTTGAAGTAGCGATCGAGCCAGGCCTGCATGGTGCTGCGGTCCTGAGCGTTGTAGTCGGCGGGCATGATGCCGTCCTGGGCAAACAGACGGTATGCCTGCATCGCATCGGCCATCGGCAACAGCCCTGGCTGGGTGGCCTCGCGGGCGTGCCAGCCGCCCAGTCCGCCGAGGCTGACGGCGATCAGCAGCAGCGCCGCAGTGGCGAAATGGCGGCGGGACCGATGCTTGACGCGCTGGCGAATCAGCGCCGGGTCCAATGCCGGGTTGCCCGGTTGTTGCAGGGCACCGCTCAAAGACGCGCGCAGCAACTGCGCATCCTGTTGCCAGGCATGCACCTGGGCGGCCACGTCGGGGTGGCTCGCCAGCCAGGTTTCAAGGACACGGCGATCACTGTCCGGCAACTGGTGATCGACGTAGGCGTGTAAGTCACGTTCGCTGGGAGGCAGGCTGATCATTTGAGTATCCGCAGGGAAGGGCTGGCAATTTCGCCATCGCTGAGTTGACGCAAGGCCTGGCGGGCGCGTGAGAGACGCGACATCACCGTACCGATGGGCACGTCGAGTATTTCGGCGACTTCCTTGTAGCTCAAGCCTTCGACCGACACCCACAGCAGCAGGGCGCGCTGCTCGGCAGTGAGTTGGTCGAAGGCTTGCAGGGTGGATTGGGCCATCACCGTACGCTCCACCGAGGGCTGCGCATCGTCGCGGCCGGTGAAGAATTCGAGCATGCGCGCGTAGCGTCGGTTGCGCCGATGGGCATCGAGGAATTGTCGGTACAGGATCGAAAACAGCCACGCGCGCAGGTCGCCTTCGATGCGCTTGTCGGCCCAGGCGGTAATGGCCCGTTCCAGGGTTGACTGCACCAGGTCGTCGGCGCTGCTGGCGTTACGGGTCAGGGACACGGCAAAGCGCCGCAGCCTGGGGATGAGTTCGCGTAACTGTTCGTCGAGTTCGTGCATGGGTGTCCGGCTGGTTGCTACGCTGCTGTGACTGGCTGTGACTGGAGAGACGTGCGGCGCCGAAGGTTATTCCATGGGCCGAAAAATAAAATGCGGCCAGGGAATAGAGTGTATCGGCGTGCGTCTCAATGCTCCGACCTTATGTTTCACCCCCTAAGGCCTCTGGCCCTGGAGTTCATTCATGGTAGATCACTCACCACCGCCCCGTCCTCCGTTAAGCACTGCGAGCCTGATTGCGCGACTCGCGGGTATCGGTGCCGTGGTTGCCGTTGTTGCCGGGGCATTTGCCTACGTCAACGGCACCCTCGACCCACAGCGCCTGCGGCCAAAAAACCTGGTCAATGCCCTGGAAACCAATAACGGTGTGCACCCGGGGTTTCGGCGTAACCATGCCAAGGGCGTGTGCGTGGCCGGGTACTTCGAGAGCAGTCCCGAAGTGCGTGCCTACTCCAGCGCCCAGGTGTTCAACGAGGCGAAAACCCCGGTGATCGGGCGTTTCGCCTTGCCCAGCGGCAACCCTTATGCGCCGGACAGCAGTGTGCCGATCCGCAGTTTTGCCGTGCAGTTCAGCCAGGCCAACGGCCAGCAGTGGCGCACCGGGATGAACAGCATGCCGGTGTTCCCGGTGGGCACGCCCGAGGCGTTCTACCAATTGCTCAAGGCCGGCGCGCCGGACCCGGCCACCGGCAAGCCGAACCCCGCGAGCATGCCGGCGTTTTTCGCCGCCCACCCGGAGACAGCACCGTTTCTGGCCTGGGTCAAAACCGCCAGGCCATCGGCCAGTTACGCGACCGAAACCTATAACGGCATCAACGCGTTTTACCTGGTGAGCGCCGACGGCAAACGCCAGGCCGTGCGCTGGTCCGTGGTGCCACAGAGCCAGGATGCAGCGGGCGATACCGCGCCTGAGGGTGGCGACTTCCTGGAAAAAGACCTGGTGCAGCGCCTGGCTGCGGGGCCGCTGCAGTGGCAGTTGAACATGACGCTGGCCAATCCCGGCGACCCGCTCGATGACGCCAGCAAGACCTGGACCGGCGCGCACAAGGTAGTCACCGCCGGCACCCTGGTGCTGCAGAGCAGCCAGCCACAAGCCGACGGCGATTGCCGCGATATCAACTTCGACCCGCTGATTCTGCCCAGCGGTATCGAGGCGTCCAATGACCCGCTGCTGGCGGCCCGCTCGGCGGCCTATGCCAGTTCCTACCTGCGCCGCGCCGGTGAAGTCAGCCCGTTGCACAGTGCCTCCCAGGAGTCGAAGCCATGAAAGTTCAACCACGCTTTTTCGTCCCGCTGGCGCGTTTGCTGCACTGGCTGATGGCGTTGATGGTCATCGCCATGCTGTTTATCGGCGCGGGCCTGGCGGCGTCGGTGTCCGAGCGCCACGAGTGGCTGATTCACCTGCACAAGCCGCTGGGCATCGCCATTCTGGCGCTGGTCATCGTGCGCCTGGTGGTGCGTTTTTCCACGCGCCAACCGCCGCTGCCGGCTGACTTGCCGCGCTGGCAAGTGCTCGCGGCCAAAGCGTCTCACTGGGTGTTGTATGGCTTGATGCTGGTGTTGCCGTTGTTGGGCTGGGCAATGATTTCGGCGGCCGGTGACCCGGTGATGCTCAGCAGTTCCGTGCAACTGCCGGCATTGGTCTCGGCGAATGCACCGTTGTTTGCGCTGTTGCGCAAGGCCCATGGTTATCTTGCCTACCTGCTGTTCCTGACGGTGCTGGTGCATCTGGCGGCCGCGCTGTTCCACGGGTTGATTCGCCGCGACGGCGTGCTGCAAAGCATGACCGGCACCCGCCACTGATCAGCTTTGACCGATAGTCAACGCACGTGGCCGATGATATCGGCCACGCTGCTCAGGACATCCTTGCCCAGTTGCCTGGAGCGATCACCGGACCAACCGGTTTTCGCGTTGGGCGCGTCGTCGTTGTCCTTGAACGGCATCTCCAGGGTCAGTGACAGGCAGTCGTACTGTTCACCGACCGCATTGCACGCCAGGGTCATATTGGCTTCGCCCGGCAGATCGCGGGTGTAGCCGTAGGTGGTCTGAAAGTCACGGGTCAGTTGGCTCAGGTGACTGCGGAAGTGCTTTTCCAGGGCTTCGATACGCGGGCTGTAGCCGGGGTTGCCTTCACAGCCGGCAGTGAACACGTAGGGGATTTCTTCGTCGCCGTGGATATCGAGGAACAGGTCGACGCCATATTTTTCCATCTGCTGTTGCACGAACAGGACTTCCGGGCTGAGTTCCTGGCTGGCGCTCTGCCAGGCGCGGTTTAAGTCCTGGCCCATGGCGTTGGTACGCAGGTGGCCATGAAATGCGCCGTCGGGGTTCATGTTGGGCACCAGGTACAGGTCGGCGACGGCCAGGAGCTTTTTCAACTCGGTGTCACCGCTCTGTTGCAGGCGTTCGATCACGCCCTCCATAAACCATTCGGCCATGTGTTCGCCGGGGTGCTGCTGGGCAATGATCCAGACCTTGCGGCGGGCTTCGCCGCCTTTGCCACGGCGCAGCAGTTGGATATCACGGCCCTCGACACTTTTACCGGTGGCCAGCAGCTTGACGCCGGCGTACTTCAGCGCCTGTTCGATCAACCAGTCGTGGCGTTCACGGCTGTAGGGTTCGAAGTAGGCGAACCACGCGTGTTTTTCCCGGGTCTGGAGGCTGATATGCAGGATTTCGCCATCAAAGCGCGATGGCACGCGGAACCAATTGACGTGGTCGTAGGATGCCACGGCGTTATAGCCGGTCCATGCATGCTTGTAGGATGACCGGCCCGCGTTGCTCAGGCGAAACGTGTGGGTGTGCCCCACATGCATGCCTTCGGCCTTGAAGTGGAACCATTGGTAGTGTTGGCTACGGGTGTCGGGTTTGATTGCCAGCAGCAACTGGTAGGCATCGCTGGCATCCAGGACCTGGATATTGCCGCTGTCGAAGTCGGTGCTGATTTTGATGGACGTCAAGGCCACGGTCATAGTCTGGTTGCCTGAATATGAGGTTGTGGCGGCTATCTTACACAGGCGGCAGGCAATGACTGGAAGCAAAATTGTTGCACGGGGGAGGGGGCGTCATCCGTGACGCTGCGGCAGCTTAGGGTCTATGAGATTGATTCTCAAGCGCTAAATCGTGAAGAAATGGGCTGAAGCCTGGCTGCGGCTTTCTTTACGCAGTGGTCTTTTGCTACCATCCGCGCCATCAAGCAACACACAGTCTTCATTAGCCTGAAGCCATGCCAGAACAACTGGCAAAAAAAAGACCCGGCCAAAGAGCCGGGTCAAAAACCGTGATTAGCCTGATGAGGAGATATTCCAAGAGTCCGACCTAAGGGCTCTTGGTCTATCGACTGATCTCGCGATCAGCTGGGTCCAATAATAATCATTATCATTTGCAAGTCAAATGTTTTTATCCGTTCGATAGAAATATTTTTCGCCTGCGCCCGTCATCCGTTTGCCTGAGCGTTCGGCGCTCGCAACGACCGCTCCACCATCGCCTTCGCCATATCAATCAAATACACCACCGAAAATGCCAGGTCACGCTGATTGCCCTGATGGCTGCTCGCCGACTCGTAGGCGGTTGCCGCCGCGCTGCGCAGCAGGTCGGAGGCGTGCACCAGCGCTTCCTCCTGGCTGATGCCCGGCTTGAGGGTGAAAAAGCTCGGGTCCGAGTCCGGCGCAGACATCTCTTCTTTCAAATAGTAGTCCAGCGCGCGCTGTGCGGCGCCGCTGCAGCGCATGTCGTGCAGCTCGGTGTTTTCAGGTATTTCAGGCAGGTGATACGGGCTCGTCGTCATGAGGGGAGGTACTCTGGGTGGGTGTCGAAAACCTTGTACCGATGATAGTACGTATCGTATTTATGTCGTTTCATGGATTACTACAAACTGTTTATTGCCCTGGCAAATACGCAACGTATTGTCAGCGCCATGGATAACTGGATAGCGTTGGTGCGAGCCAACATGAAAGACCGCAAGGTCACGCAGGATGAACTGGCCGAGCGCCTGGGCATGTCCCAGGGCGGCGTGGGTCATTGGCTCAACAAGCGCCGCGTGCCGAGCCTGGCGGACATGAACCGGGTGCTGGCGGAGTTGGGGCTGGGCTACCTAGAGGTGGCGCTGGAGATTCGTGAGCGGGCAGATACACAGGCGGCCCTGGAGCACCACTACAACCCGTATTTTCGCTACCCGGTCAACGACTGGGGCGGTGTGTGCGAACTGCGCGAAGCACGCGCAAGCTATGGGCCGGAACGCTTTGAATTGACCGATTACCATGCCCACGGCGACGCCTTCTGGCTGCCTGTGATCGGCGACGCCATGACTGCGCCCACCGGCCTGAGCATCAGCGCAGGCATGCTGATCCTGGTCGATCCGGCCATCGAGGCGCAGCCCGGCAAACTGGTGGTTGCGCAATGGCTGGACAACCCCCAGGCGACCTTTCGCCAGTTGCAGGCGGACAGCGGCCAGCTTTACCTGGTGCCGCTCAATCCTACTTACCCCAAACTGCTGTTCACCGATGATTGCCGCATCCTGGGCGTGGTCGTGCAAGCCATGGCGAAGTTCTAGTGCGCCGGCTCCAGTTCCACCAGCGCACTGCCTTCGGCGACCATCTCGCCCTCCTGGCAAAACAAGGCCTTGACCACGCCCGCCTCGGGCGCGCGGATGCTGTGTTCCATCTTCATCGCTTCAAGTACCACCAGCTGCGCACCGGCTTCGACGCGTTGGCCGATGTCCACCAGCACGCGCACAATGCTGCCGTTCATGGGGGCGCTAAGGCCACCTTGAGCGGTGTGACCGGCCTCGGCCGCCGCAATCGGGTCGAACAGGCTGACCGCCTGCATCTCGCCATCCCAGCGCAGGTACACCGTGCCTTCATTGCGCACGGCCAGATGGGCACGACGTATACCCTGGTGTTCGATGACCAGTTGCTCGTCCATGAGTGGCGACGATGGCCCGGCCAGCGTGACCAGTCGATCCTGGCCATTACAGCTCAAATGCAGTGAAACCTGCGCCGGCAGCCCCGCGCGAAAGCCGTGGGTCGCGGCCCACGGCCCTTCACCGGCCGGCAAGGTTTGCATAAAGGCCGAACCTGCCGCCTGCCAGAACTCATCGCTCAACGCCCCGGCCACCGGCAGCAGCTCAGCCTGATAGCGCGGAATAAACCCGGTATCCAGCTCGGCGGCGGCAAAGGCCGGATGGCCAATGATGCGCCGCAGGAAGCCCAGGTTGGTCTTGAGCCCGCCCACCGCAAATTCGTCGAGCATACTCAGCAACCGCAGCCGCGCCTGTTCACGGTCCTCGCCCCAGGCAATCAACTTGCCGAGCATCGGGTCGTAAAACGGCGAAACACTGTCCCCTTGCTCGACGCCGCTGTCCACGCGGCGCCCCGGGCCGGGCCTGGACTCGCGGTACAGCGCCAGCCGTCCGGTGGCGGGCAGGAAATCGGTGGCCGGGTCTTCGGCATACAGCCTGACCTCAATCGCATGCCCCTTCAGCGGTACCTCTGCCTGGCTGATCGGCAGCACCTCGCCCTGGGCCACGCGGATCTGCCAGGCCACCAGGTCGAGGCCGGTAATCGCCTCGGTGACCGGATGCTCGACCTGCAGGCGGGTGTTCATCTCCATGAAGAAAAACTCGCCGCGCGCATCCAGCAGGAACTCCACGGTCCCCGCGCCCACGTAACCAATTGCCTGCGCCGCGCGTACCGCCGCTTCGCCCATGGCCTTGCGCTGCCCGGCACCGAGTCCCGGCGCGGGGGCTTCTTCCACGACCTTTTGATGACGCCGCTGGATCGAGCAATCGCGCTCATTGAGGTACAGGCAGTTGCCGTGTTGATCGGCAAATACCTGGATTTCCACATGGCGCGGTTTGAGCAGGTATTTCTCCACCAGCATCTGCCCGTTGCCAAATGACGACAGCGCCTCACGCTGGGCGGAGGCCAGGGCTTCTGCCAACTGGCTGACGTCCTCGACCACCTTCATGCCCTTGCCGCCGCCGCCGGCCGTGGCCTTGAGCAGCACCGGGTAACCGATACGCGCGCAGGCCGCGCGGAAGGTCTCCAGGTCCTGGGCCTCGCCGTGATAGCCCGGCACCAGCGGCACACCGGCGGTTTCCATCAGGGCCTTGGCCGCCGACTTGCTGCCCATGGCGTCAATGGCCGAGGCGGGCGGGCCGAGGAAGATCAAGCCCGCTGCCTCGACGGCCCGAGCGAACCCGGCGTTTTCCGACAGAAACCCGTAGCCTGGATGAATCGCCTGGGCGCCGCTGGCGTGGGCGGCGGCGATCAGTTTATCGATCTGCAGGTAACTGTCGGTGGCCTTGCTGCCGCCCAGGTCGACACGAATATCGGCTTCGCGGCTGTGCCGCGCATCACGGTCGATTGCACTGTGCACGGCCACGGTGGTCAGGCCCATCGCCTTGGCGGTGCGCATGATTCGGCAGGCGATTTCGCCACGGTTGGCCACCAGCACGCTTGTCAGTGGGCTCATGGGTGCGGCTCCTTGGATTGCCAGCTGGGTGCGCGTTTTTGCAGAAAGGCGCGCAAGCCTTCCTGGCCCTCGGCACTGACCCGAATACGCGCGATAGCGTTTTCACAGTAACGCCGCAGTGCCGGGGTAAGGGCACCGCTGCCCACCTCACGCAATAAGTCTTTGCTCGAACGCATCGCCGCCGGGCTGTTGTGCAGCAGGTTGGCGATCCACTCATCCACCCGTTGCTCCAACGTCTCGAGCGGGTAGCTTTCCGCCAACAGGCCGATCTCTCGCGCACGCTGGCCGTCGAATCGCTCGGCCGTCAACGCATAGCGACGGGCTGCGCGTTCACCGATGGCCTGCACCACGAATGGGCTGATCACCGCCGGTGCCAGGCCGATACGCACTTCCGACAGACAGAACTGCGCGTCATCGGCGCCAATCGCCATGTCACAGCAACTGATCAAGCCCAGCGCGCCGCCGTAAGCGGCGCCTTGTACCACCGCCAGGGTGGGGATTTTCAGCTTGGCCAGGTTGTACATCAACTCGGCCAGTTCCCGGGCGTCGTCCAGGTTGGTGTGGTAATCCAGCTCGGCCGACTGCTGCATCCAGGCCAGATCGGCGCCGGCGCTGAAGTGCTTGCCGCGCCCGCGCAACACCAGAAAGCGCAGGGACGGGTCGCCCTGGACGTGGTCGAGGGCGATGATCAGTTCGCGGATCATTTGGGCGTTGAACGCGTTGTTCTTGGCTTCACGACTGAGCCACAGCGTGGCAAAGCCACGGCTGTCGGTGATCAGTTCGAGGGTGTTGAAATCGCTCATGGAATACAGCTCCGATTACATGCGGAACACGCCGAAGCGGCTCGGCTCGATAGGCGCATTGAGGGCGGCGGACAGCGCCAGGGCCAGCACGTCGCGGGTCTGCAGCGGGTCGATGACGCCGTCATCCCACAGGCGTGCGCTGGAGTAGTACGGATGGCCCTGGGTTTCGTACTGGTCGAGGATCGGCTGCTTGATCGCCGATTCTTCCTCGCCACTGAACGGGTTGCCGGCGCGCTCGGCCTGCTCGCGCTTGACCTGCACCAGCACGCCAGCGGCCTGTTCGGCGCCCATCACGCCGATGCGTGCGTTGGGCCACATCCACAAAAAGCGCGGGTCATAGGCACGACCGCACATGCCGTAGTTGCCGGCACCGAAACTGCCGCCGATGATCACGGTGAACTTCGGCACCTTGGCGCAGGCTACCGCCGTGACCAGTTTGGCGCCGTGCTTGGCGATGCCGCCGGCTTCGTATTTCTGGCCGACCATGAAGCCGGTGATGTTCTGCAGGAACAGCAACGGAATCCTGCGCTGGCAGGCCAGTTCGATAAAGTGCGCGCCTTTTTGCGCGGCTTCGGCGAACAGGATTCCGTTGTTGGCCAGGATCGCCACCGGGTAACCGTGCAGGTGCGCAAAGCCGCACACCAGGGTGGTGCCGAACAGCGCCTTGAACTCATCGAACACCGAACCGTCCACCAGCCGTGCAATCACTTCGCGCACGTCGAACGGCTGCTTGGCATCGGCCGGGATCACGCCATACAGCTCTTCGCCGCTGTACAACGGCGCGACGGGCGTGCGTTGGCGCAACTCGCCCAGCTTGCGCCAATTGAGGTTGGCCACGCTGCGGCGGGCCAGGGCCAGGGCATGTTCATCGTTGTCGGCGTAGTGGTCGGCCACGCCGGAAATCCGGCAGTGCACATCGGCGCCGCCGAGGTCTTCGGCGCTCACCACTTCGCCGGTGGCGGCCTTCACCAGCGGCGGGCCGGCGAGGAAGATAGTCGCCTGCTGGCGCACCATGATCGCTTCGTCGGCCATGGCCGGCACATAGGCGCCACCGGCGGTGCAGGAGCCCATCACCACGGCGATCTGCGGGATGCCCTGAGCGCTCATATTCGCCTGGTTGAAGAAGATCCGCCCGAAGTGCTCGCGGTCCGGGAAGACTTCGTCCTGGCGCGGCAGGTTGGCACCACCGGAGTCCACCAGGTAAATGCACGGCAGGCGGTTCTGCTCGGCGATGGTCTGGGCGCGCAAGTGTTTCTTGACCGTCAACGGGTAGTAGGAGCCGCCTTTCACGGTTGCATCGTTGGCGACGATCATGCACTCGACGCCTTCCACGCGGCCGATACCGGCAATCACGCCGGCGGCAGGCACGTCTTCGCCGTACACCTGATGGGCGGCCAACTGGCTCAATTCGAGGAACGGCGAGCCTGGGTCGAGCAAGCGATTGATGCGCTCACGCGGCAACAGTTTGCCGCGCGAGGTATGCCGCTCCTGGGCCTTGGCGCCGCCGCCCTGTTGTACCTGGGCGAGCAGGGCGTGCAGCGCGTCGACCTGTTGGCGCATCGCCGCACTGTTGGCGACGAACTCCGCCGAGCGCGGGTTGAGCTGGGTATGCAGGGTAGCCATGAGCAGCTCCTTCAGCGGGTTTCGTTGAACAGTTCGCGACCGATCAACATCCTTCGAATCTCACTGGTACCGGCGCCGATTTCGTACAGCTTGGCATCACGCAACAGGCGCCCGGCGGGGAATTCATTGATGTAGCCGTTGCCGCCCAGAATCTGGATCGCATCCAGGGCCATTTGCGTAGCGCGTTCGGCGCTGTACAGGATCACGCCAGCGGCGTCCTTGCGCGTGGTCTCGCCGCGCTCGCAGGCCTGGGCCACAGCGTAGAGGTAGGCGCGGCTGGCATTGAGCTGGGTGTACATATCGGCGACCTTGCCCTGGATCAGCTGGAACTCGCCGATGCTCTGGCCGAACTGCTTGCGGTCGTGGATGTAGGGCACGATCAGGTCCATGCATGCCTGCATGATTCCGGTGGGGCCGCCGGAGAGCACCACGCGTTCGTAATCGAGGCCGCTCATCAGCACTTTGACGCCGCCGTTGAGCACGCCGAGGATGTTTTCCTCGGGGACGTGCACGTCATCGAAAAACAGCTCGCAGGTGTTGGAGCCGCGCATGCCCAGCTTGTCGAACTTGGTGCTGCGGCTGAAGCCTGCCCAGTCACGCTCGACGATGAATGCGGTGATGCCATGGGCGCCCTTTTCCACGTCGGTCTTGGCGTAGATCACGTAGGTGTGGGCGTCGGGGCCGTTGGTGATCCAGGTCTTGCTGCCGTTGAGCACGTAGGCGTCACCGCGCTTGTCGGCACGCAGTTTCATCGACACCACGTCGGAACCGGCATTCGGCTCGCTCATGGCCAGGGCGCCGATGTGCTCGCCGCTGATCAACTTGGGCAGGTACTTGAGTTTCTGGGCGTGGGTGCCATTGCGGTTGATCTGGTTGACGCACAGGTTCGAGTGGGCGCCGTAGGACAACGCCACCGAGGCCGAGCCACGGCTGATTTCTTCCATGCTCACCACATGCGCCAGGTAACCCAGGCCCGCGCCGCCGTATTCCTCGGGCACGGTGATGCCCAGCAGGCCCATGTCGCCGAACTTGCGCCACAGGTCAGCGGGAAACAGGTTGTCGATATCGATCTGGGCTGCGCGGGGCGCGATTTCCTTGGCCACGAAGGACTGCACCTGGTCGCGCAGCATGTCGATGGTTTCGCCGAGGGCGAAGTTCAGGGACGGGTAACTCATGGACAGGCACCTTAATGTGAGCTTTTGTTGTTGTGTAGGCAACGCGCGGGGGAGGGCGCTGACCTTTACGTTAACGTAAGCTTGCGTTGCGGCGCTGTCAATCGTAGTTTACGTTTACGTCAACCTACAAAAAAGACAACAGGGGTCGTTATGGATCAACCGAATCCGAGCTACAGCCGTGGCTCCCAGGACAAAGCCTTGCTGGCCATGACCATTGGCGAGGCGTTCGATCTTACCGCTGCGCAGTATCCTGATGGCGAAGCCTTGGTGGTCCGCCACCAACAGCGACGCTACACCTGGCGAGAGCTGGCCGAGACGGTTGATCTGCACGCGCGGGCGTTCCTCGCCCTGGGCATGCAAACCGGCGACCGCCTGGGCATCTGGGCACCCAATTGCGCCGAATGGCTGGTCTGCCAGGTGGCGAGCGCGAAACTCGGGGTGATCCTGGTCAATATCAATCCGGCGTACCGCAGTAGTGAATTGGACTACGTGCTCAAGCAATCCGGCTGCCAGTGGCTGGTGTGTGCCGGTGCGTTCAAGACCTCCGATTACCACGCCATGCTCCAGGCGCTGAAGCCCGACCTGCGTGGCCTCATCAGCCTGGACCCCAATCCGCCGCCCGCATTCATGCCCTGGTCGCAACTGTCGGCGCTCGGTGCCGATGTCCCGCCCGGGCACTTGCACAGTCGCCAGGCCAGCCTGCACTTCGACCAACCCGTGAACATCCAATACACCTCCGGCACCACCGGCTTCCCCAAGGGCGCTACCCTCAGTCACCACAATATCCTCAATAACGGCTACATGGTCGGCGAAAGCCTCGGGCTTGCCGCGCAGGACCGTTTAGTCATTCCCGTGCCGCTGTACCACTGTTTTGGCATGGTGATGGGTAACCTCGGTTGCATCACCCACGGCACCACCATGATCTATCCCAATGACGGCTTCGACCCTCTGCTGACGCTGACCGCCGTCGCCGAAGAGCGCGCCAGCGGCCTGTACGGGGTACCGACCATGTTTATCGCGCTGCTCGATCACCCACGCCTGGGCGAGTTCGACTTGTCCAGCCTGCGTACCGGGATCATGGCCGGCTCAACCTGCCCGATCGAGGTGATGCGCCGGGTCATTGGCGAGCTGCACATGCGCGAAGTTCAGATTGCCTATGGCATGACCGAAACCAGCCCGGTGTCGTTGCAGACCGGCGCCGACGACGATCTGGAGCGCCGCGTGACCACCGTAGGTCGCACCCAGCCGCAGCTGGAAAACAGGATCATCGACGCTGATGGCAACACCGTGCCACGCGGTGACATCGGCGAGCTATGCACGCGCGGCTACAGCGTGATGCTCGGCTATTGGAATAACCCAGAAGGCACTCGCGATGCCATCGACGAGGAGGGATGGATGCACACCGGTGACCTGGCGACCATGGACGAACACGGTTATGTGAGCATCGTCGGGCGCAACAAGGACATGATCATTCGCGGTGGCGAGAACGTATATCCACGGGAGCTGGAGGAGTTTTTCTTCACCCATCCGGCCGTGGCCGATGTGCAGATCATCGGTATCCCCGATGAACGCTACGGTGAGGAAATCGTCGCCTGGATCAAGTTCCACCCGGGGCAGGTGGCGAGCGAGCTGGAACTGCAAACCTGGTGCAAGGGCCGCATCGCCCACTTCAAGATGCCCAGGCATTTCAAGTTCGTGGACGCGTTTCCGATGACGGTGACGGGCAAGATCCAGAAATTCCGCATGCGCGAGATCTCAATCGAAGAGTTGCAAACACTCTCGCAATAACACACAGAAAGCACAAAGGGGACCCGAAGGTCCCCTTTAATTTGTCGTTGCGTGCTCTTTTTTTATTATTGAGGGGCGGCCTGTTGTTGTTTTTGGTAGCCGTGACCCGTACCGCTGTTGTGGCGACCCCCATCCGGGGTCAAGAGCAAACGTATTTTTTTGAGCGCTGATCTGCTTTTTCGTAAACGATCCAACCAGTGGGTAGCTACCTGAGGTAGTTTTATTTTTCTCTAACCGGTTGCGGGTTTCGGCACGCCGTACCCTGCAAAGCACATCTTCTCCAAAAAAATCTGTTAGCTGCGTCTCTGCCGTGTTGTTTTTGTTATGTCAGAGTCGTTTCGTCTTATTTTTATTAGGTTTGGTGCTTTTTATTCTTGTTATGCCATAGAGATAGCAGAAGCCGTGCCAACTTTTAAAAGTCCTTTAAAATCAATGACTTGATTTTTTTCCATGGTCTATTTTTTTGGATGGGCGGCGGATTATGTTCCCGCGTTACCCGTTATGTCGGGCTGCGGTAACACATTGTCACAGCTGTGCTACTCAACCGAGATTACGCGCCTTCGCCACCCGCGATCCGCTTGCCCGTCCCAGCACCTGACTGATCTGCTGGCCCGCGCCAATCAGGCGCTCCAGGTCGATGCCGGTGTCGATCCCCAGTCCATTGAGCAGGTACACCACATCTTCGGTGGCGACGTTACCGCTCGCGCCCTTGGCATAAGGGCAGCCGCCGAGGCCCGCGATAGAGCTGTCGAACACCTGGATGCCTTCCAGCAGGCTGGCGTAGATGTTGGCGATCGCCTGGCCGTAGGTGTCGTGGAAATGCCCGGCGAGCTTGTCGCGCGGCACCTGTGCGCCGACCACCTCGAACAGCCGCCGTGTCGCGCCCGCCGTGCCGGTGCCGATCGTGTCGCCCAGGGACACTTCATAGCAGCCCATGGCATACAGTTCGCGGGCGACCGCCGCCACCTGTTCCGCAGCAATATCCCCTTCGTAGGGGCAACCCAGCACACACGACACATACCCGCGCACGCTGACGCCGTGCTGCCGGGCCGCGGCCATGATCGGCGCAAACCGCTCCAGGCTCTCGCTGATGGAGCAGTTGATATTGCGTTGGGAAAACGCTTCTGACGCCGCCGCAAATACCGCGACTTCCTTGACCCCGGCCGCCAGTGCATCTTCAAAACCGCGCAGGTTTGGCGCCAGCGCGCCATAGGTCACGCCTGGCTTGCGCTGGATCTGCGCGAACACCTCGGCGGAGCCGGCCATCTGCGGCACCCATTTGGGCGACACGAAACTGCCGACCTCGATATAGCTCAGGCCGGCGGCACTTAAGGCGTCCACCAACCGCACCTTGTCGGCGACGCTGATCGGCTGGGCTTCGTTCTGCAAACCGTCGCGCGGGCCGACTTCCACCAGGCGGACGTGTGAGGGGAGGGTCATGGCGGTTACCTTCTGGTTATTGGCCGGCCTGGCGCATGGTGTGTGCCAGGGCCTGGGTGCAACGCTCTTCGGCGGTGTCCAGTTCCAGCTTCATTTGTTCGATATCCAGCAACTGTTGCTCAAGCTGTTCACGGCGCTCGGCGATCTTTGCCAGCATGCTGTAGAGTTGAATGTGGTTGCCGCTGGTGGGGTCGTAGAGCTCGATCAACTCGCGGCATTCGGCCAGGGAAAAGCCGATGCGCTTGCCGCGCAGGATCAGTTTGAGGCTGACCTTGTCCCGCGCCGAGTAGATGCGCTCCTGGCCGCGGCGTTCGGGGGCGAGCAGGCCTTGCTCCTCGTAGAAGCGAATGGCGCGGGTGGTGATGTCGAGCTCGCGGGCGAGGTCTGAGATGCTGTAGGTGGTGCTCATGGGGGTGCTCAAGAAAGTCCTGGGGCTAAGCTAATGGCAGGTTGACGTGAACGTCAAGGGATCCCTTGCTGGTGCTCCACAATTCAATATGGGAGGGGCTTGCGCCCGATGGCGGCCTCAGGGCCGACCGGGCTGTTGTGTCGATCCCGGTGCAAATGTGGGAGGGGGCTTGCCCCCGATGGCGGCCTCACAGCCGACCAGGATGTTGGATTGGACCGAGTACATATCCGTTTCTGCGGTAACGGCTGCTTAGGGTTCCGC
>NZ_CVTO01000113.1:0-12342 GCF_900004715.1 Pseudomonas sp. 24 E 13 | reverse complement strand
CCGGCGTCCTGCCGGGTTGCCCACGGATTCAAGCCTGCGTTCGGCCAGCGTGGTTTAACGGGGCGCCTAAAATCAAAAGCAGATCAAGAGCGGCTCGCTTCGCATCGTGGTTAGCGGTGGGCGCTACGGCGTCATGGTCATCGGGGGCAGGCCCCCCCCACACTGGGGCCTCCTGCAACTTCAAGCCTGTTGCTTATCCAGTTTCTTCTCGTGGGCGGTGACTTGCTGGCACAACTCGATCATCTGTTCGCGCATCCAGCGGTTCGCCGGGTCCTGGTCGGTGCTTTCATGCCAGTACAGATGGGTTTCCACCGGCGGCACGTCATTGACGGGCAGGTTGAACCAGTGCAGTTCATGGCGACGGGCGAAGCGTTCGGGCACGGTCATGACCATGTCGGTCTGCTGCAATACTTGCGACGCCATCAGGTAGTGCTGGGAGCGCAGGGCGATTTTGCGCTGGATGCCCATCTTGCCCAGGGCTAGGTCGACATGCCCCAGGCCGTTGCGGCGGCTGGAAATATGGATATGGGTCAGCGACAGGTAGTCATCCAGGGTGAATTTGTCCTTGCCCGCCATCGGGTGGCCCTTGCGCATGGCGCATACGTAGCGGTCTTCCATCAGCTTGACGTGACGCACTTGCGGGTCGGTGTTGAGCGGCGCATCCACGGCGAAATCCAGGCGCCCGGCGGCCAGTTCCTTGGTGGTTTCGCGGCGTTTGGACAGGAAACTCTCGATGACCACTGTCGGCGCGAGGCGGCGCAGGCGTTGGAACAGCAGCGGTAAAATCACCGCTTCGGTGAGGTCGGTCATGCTGATGCGATAGGTCTTGGCCGCCTGTTGCGGGTTGAAAATCCGGCTCTCTTGCACGGAAACCCGCAGCAACGACAACGCGTTGCGCACCGGGCCGATGATGTTCTGCGCCATCGGCGTGGGCACCATGCCCTGGGCGGTGCGCACGAACAGCGGGTCGTTGAAGGTCTCGCGCAGGCGTGCCAGGGCGTTGGACACCGCCGGCTGGGTGATGCCGACAATCTGCCCGGCCCGGGTGAGGTTGGCTTCGGTGTAGATCGCGTCGAAGACGATAAAGAGATTGAGGTCGACCTTGCTCAGATTCATGGGGGTTGCGCTCTTATTATCAGGTGGCGATTTTTTACGTCTTCAGACGTCAATCATATATCGGTGATGAATGTTAATACACGCCGAGAATAGGCTAGGTAAATTATCAACGCTGTTCTAGCATCGATTGCATGACCTAAACAACCTCTCAGAGAAGGGAGCCGCTCATGGATTTCGCCTATTCGCCCAAGGTTCAGGAACTGCGTGAACGCGTCAGCGCATTCATGGACGCTTACGTCTACCCGGCCGAGCCGGTGTTCGAACGCCAGGTCAGCGAAGGTGACCGCTGGCAGCCCACTGCGATCATGGACGAGCTCAAAGCCAAGGCTAAAGCCGAGGGGTTGTGGAACCTGTTCCTGCCGGAGTCCGAGCTGGGCGCCGGCCTGACCAACCTCGAATACGCGCCGCTGGCCGAAATCATGGGCCGCTCGTTGCTGGGTCCGGAACCGTTCAACTGCTCGGCCCCCGACACCGGCAATATGGAAGTGCTGGTGCGTTACGCCAATCATGAGCAGAAACAACGCTGGCTCGAGCCGCTGCTGCGCGGCGAGATTCGTTCAGCCTTCGCCATGACCGAACCCGACGTGGCCTCCTCGGACGCCACCAACATGGCCGCCCGTGCCGAACGCCAGGGCGATGAATGGGTGATCAACGGCAAGAAGTGGTGGACCTCCGGCGCCTGCGATCCGCGTTGCAAGATCTTGATCTTCATGGGCCTGAGCAACCCGGACGCGCCACGCCACCAGCAGCATTCGATGATCCTGGTGCCGGTGGACACGCCCGGCGTAACAATCCTGCGCCCGCTGCCGGTGTTCGGCTACGACGATGCGCCCCACGGCCACGCCGAAGTGCTGTTCGACAACGTACGCGTGCCTTACGAAAATGTGCTGCTGGGTGAGGGGCGCGGGTTTGAGATCGCCCAGGGTCGGCTTGGTCCGGGCCGTATCCACCACTGCATGCGCTCGATCGGCATGGCCGAGCGCGCGCTGGAATTGATGTGCAAACGCTCGGTCAGCCGCAGCGCCTTCGGCAAGCCGTTGGCGCGCCTGGGGGGCAATATCGACAAGATCGCCGACTCGCGCATGGAAATCGACATGGCGCGGCTGCTGACCCTGAAAGCGGCGTACATGATGGACACGGTGGGCAATAAAGTCGCCAAAAGCGAAATCGCCCAGATCAAGGTGGTTGCGCCTAACGTGGCACTCAAGGTTATCGACCGCGCCATCCAGATTCATGGCGGTGCCGGTGTGTCCAATGACTTCCCGCTGGCCTATATGTACGCCATGCAGCGCACCCTGCGCCTGGCCGACGGCCCGGATGAAGTGCACCGGGCGGCGATCGGCAAGTTCGAGATTGGCAAGTATGTGCCAAAAGAGATGATGCGCGGCGGGCAGTGAGACCGCGTCGCCTGCTATCGGCGGCAAGCCACCTCCCACATTTTGACTGTATTCACAAATCCAAGTGTGGGAGGGGGCTTGCCCCCGATGAGGCCGGCTTGAACCCCCCCAAAACCCGCCTCAGTACACCCAGACCTCCACCCGCCGATTCTTGATCCGGCCCTCATCCGCCGTATTCGCCGCCACCGGCATCTGTGCGCCGAACCCGCGAATATCGCGCAGTATCACGCCGCTTTTCACCAACTCCCGGCGCACCGCCATGGCCCGCAACTTCGACAGCAAGGCCGCCCGCTGCGGATCATTCTTGGCATCGCCAAACCCCACCAGCGTCACTTGCTTGTGCAGTTTGCCGTGGCTTTTCAGGTAGGCCACCACCCGCTGCACATCCTGGCGCGCCTTGTTGTCCAGGCTGGCGCTGCCTTCCTCGAAACGAAAGTTCACCGTCAAGCGCTGGGCGTTGCGCACAATCGCCTGGTAATCCTCGGGCATCGAGGCGCGGGGCTCCACGCCGATTGCCTGCACGTGCTGGGCGATAAAACCATTGGCCGCCACGATCGCCTGGCCCTGGCTGCTCTGGGCAAAGTCCACCAGTGCCTTGGCCCAAGGATTCTGCGTCGCCGGCGGCAGATAAACGTACAGTCGCCGTGACAGTGGGTAATCCTCGGTGGCGATCAGGCTGCCCAGTGGCAGCATCGGTTGCGAGTCTCCATCGACAACCGCCACCGTCTTGGCCTTGCGCACGTAGGGCAGCCCGATAAAACCGATGCCTTGAGGGTCCTGGCTGACCGCATCGGACAGCGCTTCACTGGACTCGAAACGCCGGGCTGACGCCACCAGCGGTTTGTCGCGGCGGTTTAGCACCAGGTCCTTGAAGGTGTCATAGGTGCCGGACCGGTCGTCGCGGGCGTACACATGAATGGCGCCGCCACTGCCGCCCAGGGCTTCCCAGGTGCTGATCTGACCATTGAAGATCTGCGCCAGTTGCTCGGTGTTCAGCGTATTGAGCGGGTTGCGGGGGTTGAGGATGATTGCCAGGCCATCGATGGCGATCACCTGTTCGGCTTCCGGGCTTTTCAGGTCGCCCAGGGTTTCCAGGTCGACCAGTTCGCTGTCTTTGATCGGGCGCGACGATGCGGCGAGGTCGGCACTGTGGTTTTTCAGCGCGGCAAATCCTGTACTGGAACCATGGGCGGCTACGTCGATGCTCACGGTTTTACCCTGACGGGTCTTGCCGATCACCTGCTGTTCATTGGCGCCCTCGGCGGGTTCGATGTGCACGCCTTGCAATCCCTGGCGCTCCATCAACCCCTTGACCAGCGCCGGGCCCAATCCCGCGCCGATGGTGTTGGAACCCTGGATACGCAATGCCGGGCCTTGATCGGGAAGCGGAAGGGGGGCGGACACAGCGAAAAACGGGAAAATCGTCAGCAGTAACAGAACGCGCAGCCTCATGCCGGCACCTTTTTGCGCCAAAGGAAGTGCTGCGAGATTAAGTCAGTTGGATTGCAGCAATATGACTGACGCCCCACAGATCTAAGTGTGGGAAGGGGCTTGCCCTGGCCCTCTGTAGGAGCGAGCTTGCTCGCGAAAAACGTCAACGATACCGCGTGTTTACTGAACGAACGCGGTGCCTGTGAGTTTTTCGCGAGCAAGCTCGCTCCTACAAGAGGGCCAGGGCGTGCCCCCTCCCACAAGTTGACTGAGTAGTGTCAGGAATCAACTCAATTCCAACCAGATCGGCGCATGGTCCGACGGCTTTTCCAATGCCCGCAAATCATAATCGACGCCGGCATCCTTGACCCGCGGGAGCAAGCCATTGGACGCCATGATCACGTCGATGCGCAGGCCGCGCTTGGGCTCGTCCTCAAAGCCACGGCTGCGGTAATCGAACCAGCTGAAACGGTCGGTCACCTCAGGGTGCAAGTGGCGGAAGCTGTCCACCAGGCCCCAGTTTTTCAGGCGGGCCATCCATTCGCGCTCTTCCGGCAGGAAGCTGCATTTGCCGGTTTTCAGCCAGCGTTTGGCGTTGTCGGCGCCGATGCCGATGTCGCAGTCTTGAGGGGAAATATTCACGTCGCCCATCACCACCAGTGCCTGGTCATTGCTGAACTGACTTTCCAGCAACTGTTGCAGGTCTTCATAGAAGCGCTGTTTGGCCGGGAACTTGGTGGGGTGGTCGCGGCTTTCGCCCTGGGGGAAGTAGCCGTTCATGATGATGACCGGGTTGCCGTTCTCGTCGGCGAAGGTGCCCCAGATAAAACGGCGCTGCGCGTCTTCTTCATCGGTGGCAAAACCTTTGTGCACACTCAACGCTTCCTTGCGCGAAAGGAGAGCTACGCCGTAGTGGCCTTTCTGGCCGTGGTAATACACGTGGTAGCCCAACGCCTGGACGTCGGCCAGCGGGAACTGGTCGTCGTGCACCTTGGTTTCCTGCAGGCCAATGACATCCGGCTGGTGTTTTTCAATCAGCGCCGCCAGCTGATGAGGGCGGGCACGCAGCCCGTTGATATTGAAGGAGACGATTTTCATGGTCGGCGGTCCAGTCTGGCAAAAGGGCGATGCTAGCCGACAAGTCGGACGGGGGCCAGCGTGGCGGTAGGACGCATGCGCTGCTAATGTCTGGGAACGACTGGCGCTGCGCAGGTTCGTACCCATAAGAACGCCATCTTTTTGAATGGCGTCCAGGAGATTGATTGTTATGCCTGACACCTCGACGGCAGCTGCCGAGATTCGCCTGCTCAACAGCGGTTATTCCCGCGAAGCGCGTTCCCTGTTGTACCAGGCCTACCGTCACGAACCGACCTTCGCCTACATCTTCGAAGCCGAGCGTCCAGGTTATGAACAGCGGGTACGCGCAACAGTGCGCGAGTTGGTCAAGCAGCACTTCTTTCAGAAACTTCCGGCCATCGGCCTGTTCGTCAACGACCGTTTGATTGGCGTCGCCCTCATCGCGCCGCCGCAGCGGCGCCTGGGCATCACCGAGAGCTGGGCCTGGCAGATTCGCATGTGGTTGAGCACCGGCGTGCGCGGTACGCGGCGTTACCTGGAATACCATCAGGCCGTGCTGGCGTGCCTGCCCGGTGAGTCGGTGCATGTGTTGCCGTTGCTCGGTATTCATCCGCAGTTGCAAGGTCAACACTATGGCGAACAGTTGCTTGAGGCGGTCCATAACTGGTGCGCCGAAGACCCGCACTCATCGGGCGTGGTGCTCGACACGGGCAATTCCCGTTACCTGGATTTCTACAAGCGCCAGGGCTATGAGGAAATCGGTGAAATTGCCGTAGGACCTGTCCTGGAGCATGTGTTTTTTCATCCCAATCCCCAGGCGTTACATGTTGCAACGGCCTGAGACAGAATTATTCAGATAAATCCGAGTTCAAAGTACCTCTCTCGCTCGTGTAGCATCCGCGCCTATGAAGTTTCCAGGAAGATTTACCAGCAGCTTGATCCTGCTGTTCACGAGCTGTGGCGCATTGGCGCAAAGCGAACTGGACGTGCGGATCAAACCCTCAAATGACGCGCTGAAAGCCAACATTGAAGGCTACATCGGCAGTGTTGGCGATCGTGACGAAGAAGCCCTGCTGCGATTCAGCCGTGGTGCCGAAGAGCAGGCGCGCAAAGCGGCCCAGGCGCTGGGCTTCTATCAGCCCCGGATCGCCAGCGAGGTGAAGGGCGGCAAGAACCCGCGCCTGACCCTGACCGTCGACCCCGGCGAGCCGGTGCATCTGCGCAACGTGATCTTGCGCGTCGATGGCCCGGCGGCGAGCCTCAAGGCCTTTCGCGTGCCCGCCAGTGATGACCTCAAGCCCGGCGCGGTGCTCAATCACGGGCATTACGATGACGCCAAGCGTTTGATCCAGAATCAGGCGTCGCGCTATGGCTTTTTCAGCGGGCGTTTTACCCACCAGAAACTGGCCGTAGACCCTCAAGCGGGCGTGGCTGACATCGAACTCATTTACGACAGCGGCCCGCGCTACAGCATGGGCAAGGTCAGCTTCAGCGGCGACACGCCCTTTGACGAAGAGCTGTTGCAGCGCATGGTGCCGTTCAAGCCAGGTACACCCTATGACTCCGAACTGATCGCCGAACTCAACCAGA
The DNA here is from genome assembly GCF_900004715.1 of Pseudomonas sp. 24 E 13. NCBI lineage: Bacteria > Pseudomonadati > Pseudomonadota > Gammaproteobacteria > Pseudomonadales > Pseudomonadaceae > Pseudomonas > Pseudomonas sp. 24 E 13. The sequence continues at coordinate 5,731 of NZ_CVTO01000113.1, read as the reverse complement.
ACCTGCAAGCCAGTGGCTTCTTCGAAAGCGTGCGCGTGGACGCCAGCCCCGCAGCCTCAAGCAATGACGTGATTCCGGTGGCCGTGCAGCTGGACACGCGCAAGCCCCGCACCATGGGCCTGGGCCTGGGGTTCTCGACGGACGTCGGCCCGCGGGGCAAGGCCAACTGGACGCGCCACTGGGTCAATCCCCAGGGCCACAGTTATGGCTGGGAAGCCGAGTTGTCGGCGCCGCGCCAGAACGTCGGCCTGTGGTACGACATTCCGCTGGACCCTCCGCTCACCGACAAATTGCGTTTTGCCGGCGGCTATCAGAATGAAGAGATCGCCAACACCGACACCTTGAGCAAGCTGCTCACCCTCGGCCCCGAATGGCACAGCAAGTTGCCCAGCGGTTGGACCCGGGTCATCTCGCTCAAATACCAGCGCGAGGAATATCGCCTGGGCAATGACTCGGGCTTGAGTAACCTGGTGATGCCGGGCATCAGCTACTCCTACCTGCGCAGCGACAACCGCATCGATCCGCACAACGGCTATCGCCTGATGTTCGACAGCAAAGTCGCCAAGGAAGGGCTCGGTTCCGACACCAACCTGCTGTATGGCACCGCCACGATCAAGGGCCTGACCACCTTGTGGGATAACCACCGGTTCCTGGGCCGCGCGCAAGTGGGCGGCAGTGCCACCAATGGCTACCAGTCGGTGCCGCCGTCGCTGCGCTTCTTCGCCGGTGGCGACCAGAGCGTGCGCGGTTATGAATACCAGACCCTGTCGCCGGAAAACGACCGTGGCGACCGCATCGGCGGCCGCTACATGGTGGCGCTGAGCGCCGAGTATCAATATTCCATCACCGAAAAATGGCGTGTCGCGACCTTTATCGACCAGGGCAACTCGTTCAATACCCTGGATATGCCCAGCCTCAAAACCGGCGTGGGTGTGGGGGTGCGCTGGGTCTCGCCCGTGGGCCCGATCCGCCTCGACCTGGCCCATGCCCTGGAAGATCCGGGCGGCGTTCGATTGCACTTTTCCATGGGGCCTGAGCTGTGATGCGTGGTTTGAAAATAGCGGGGCTGGCATTGATCGCCGTCCTCGCGCTGTTGCTGTTGACGCTGTGGGCGGTGCTGGGTACCCAGGCCGGCAGTCGCTGGGTGCTGGGCCAGGTACCGGGCTTGAGCGTGGAGAATTTTCACGGACGCCTGGGCGGGCAGTGGAGCGCCGACCACCTGCTGTGGCAGCAGGACGGCAGCCGCGTCGAGCTCAATGCGCCGACGCTTGACTGGTCGCCGGGCTGCCTGTTGCGCATGACCTTGTGCATCAACCGGTTGGATGTGGACCAGGTCAGCCTGACGTTTGCCCCCAGTACCGAAGAAAGCGACAGCGGGCCGATCCAACTGCCCGACCTGAAGCTGCCGGTTGCCATCCAATTGGGCGATGTTCGTATCGGCAGCCTGCTGTTCAACGGCAGTGAAGCACTCAAGGGCTTGCAACTGGCGGCGCATTGGACCGCCGCCGGCATGCAGATCGACTCCGTTCATCTGCAGCGCGACGACCTGGTGCTGGACCTCGCCGGCCTGCTGCAACCCACAGGCGATTGGCCGCTCAATGCCACCGGCACGCTCAGTTTGCCCTACGCTCCGGGGGGCGCACCCTGGACCGTCGCGCTCAACATCGACGGCGACTTGCTCAAGACCCTCAAACTCGACGCCGACAGCAGCGGTTACCTGCCGGCCAAGCTCAGCGGCGAGTTGCAACCCCTGGCGGAAAACCTGCCGGCGCAGTTGCGCATCACCTCCGAGGCGTTCAAGCCGAGCGCCGATCTGCCCGACACCTTGCAACTCAACCAGTTGGACCTGAGCGCCAAGGGCGACCTTAAAGCGGGTTATCAGTTGCTGGGCAAGGCGGTATTACCGGCGCAAAAAGGCCCGGTGGATTTACTGCTGCAAGGCAAGGTTGACGCCAAGGGCGCGCAGATCGCCGGCCTCGACCTGAATGCCGGCGACAAGCAAAGCCTCAAGCTCAGCGCCAACCTGGACTGGCAGCAAGGTTTCAGCGCCGATGCCAAAATCGACTGGCTGGACTTCCCCTGGCACCGCCTCTATCCCCTGATCGATGAACCGCAGGTGGCCTTGCGCACCTTCAACGGTGAAGTTTCCTATAAGGATGGCAACTATCTGGGCAACCTCAAGGCCGACCTTGACGGCCCGGCGGGCGCCTTCACGGTGGTCACGCCGTTCAGCGGCGACCTCAAGCAAGTCTTCCTGCCCGAACTGAAATTGAGCGCCGGCCAAGGCAAGGCCGAGGGTCATCTGAACGTACAGTTTGCCGACGGTATCGCCTGGGACACCGCGCTGGACCTGTCGGCATTGAACCCGGCGTACTGGGTCGCCGAATTGCCCGGCACCCTGGCCGGGCCGCTGCGCAGCAAAGGCGAATTCAAGAACGAGCAGCTCAAGCTCAACGCCGACCTCGACCTCAAGGGTCGCCTGCGCGGACAGGCCGCCGTGTTTGCAGCCAAGGCCGAAGGCGCGGGGCAGCAATGGACCCTTGCCAACCTGGACATCCGCCTGGGCGACAACCGCATCAACGGCAGCGGCAGCCTGCAGCAACGCCTGGCCGGGCAGATCGACATCAAGCTGGCGCGCCTGGCCCAGCTCTGGCCGCAACTGCGCGGGCAGGTCAATGGCCGCCTCGATGTCGCCGGCACCTTGCAGGCGCCCCAAGGCAAGCTCGACCTCAAGGGCCAGCAACTGGCATTGGCCGACAACCGCCTGCAAAGCCTCAACCTCGACGCCACACTGGACAGCGCCCAGCGCGCCAGGCTCGACCTCAAGGGCAGCGGCATCCAGAGCGGCGAGACCCAGGTCGGCACGCTCACCGCCAGCGCCCAGGGCGATATCAAGAACCAGAAGGTTCAACTGGACCTGGCCGGACCGTTGCTCAAACTGGCCCTGGCCCTGGATGGCAACCTCGACAACGGCAACTGGCGTGGGCGCCTGGCCAGTGGTGACGTACAAGCCGGCGGCCAGGACTGGCGGCTGCAAGCCCCGGCGAAAATCGAGCGCCTGGCCGATGGCAAGCTGACCTTCGCCGCGCACTGCTGGGTGTCCGGTGGCGCCAGCCTGTGTGGCGAAGACCAGCGCCTGATGCCCGAGCCCAAGCTGCGCTACCACCTCAAGCAATTCCCTATCGACAGTCTTGCGGCGTTCCTGCCCAAAGACTTCGCCTGGCAGGGCAGGCTCAATGCCGACGTACAACTCGACCTGCCGGCCAGCGGCCCGAAGGGTGTGGTCTCGGTAGACGCCGGTGGCGGCAACCTGCGGGTGCGGGACAAGGGCCAATGGCTGGATTTCCCCTACGACACCCTGAAGCTGGAAACCACGCTCAACCCCAAGCGCATCGATACCCAGCTCAACTTTCGTGGCGGCAAGCTCGGTGAACTGCTGCTGCAGGCGCAGATCAACCCGCTGCCGGCCAACAAGCCGATCACCGGCAATTTCAGCCTCACCGGCCTGGACCTCGCCGTGGCGCGACCCTTTGTGCCGATGGTGGAAAAGCTCAACGGCAAGCTCAACGGCAATGGCCGCATCTCCGGCGGTTTGCTCGCGCCCCTGGTTAACGGCAACGTGAATCTGGTGGACGGTGAAGTCTCGGGTCCTGAACTGCCCATCAGCCTCGAGGGCCTGAACCTGCAGGCGCAGATCGCCGGCGAAAGCGTGCAGCTTGACGGCGGCTGGCACAGCGGCAAGGCCGGGCAGGGCAGCCTCAAGGGCCAGATCGACTGGGGCCGCGCCCTGGTGGTCGACCTCAGCCTCAAGGGCTCGCAACTGCCGGTCACCGTCGAGCCCTATGCCAAGCTGGAAGTGGCCCCCGACCTGAAGATCAGCCTCAAGGACGACAAGCTGGCGATTGCCGGCAAGGTGCACATCCCGCGCGGCGATATCACCGTGCGCGAGCTGCCGCCCTCGACGGTCAAGGTGTCCGATGACACGGTGATCGTCGGCAGCCAGACCGAAGAAGGCAAACCGCCGATGGCGATGGCCATGGATATCGACGTGGAAGTGGGGGAAGACCAGCTCAACTTCGCCGGTTTCGGCCTCACCGCCAAAGTGCAGGGCCATGTGCATATCGGCGACAACATGGACACCCGTGGCGAGCTGTGGCTCAACGACGGCCGTTACCGCGCCTACGGCCAGCGCCTCAACGTGCGCCGTGCACGGCTGTTGTTTGCCGGGCCGTTGGACCAACCGTTCCTGGATATCGAAGCGGTGCGTGTGGTGGTCGAATCGTCCCGCACCGTGACCGCCGGTATTCGCCTGAGCGGCAGCGCCGAGCAGCCGACCACGCAGATCTTCTCCGAGCCCGCCATGGCGCAGGAGGACGCGCTGTCCTACCTGGTGCTGGGACGTTCGCGCACCAACAACGGTGAAGACAACAACATGCTTGCCGAAGCCGCCTTGGGCCTGGGCCTGATGGGCAGCGCCGGGGTGACCTCGGACATCGCCAATAAACTCGGCATCCGCGATTTCGACCTGGATACCCAAGGCACCGGCAACAGCACTGCCGTGGTCGCCAGCGGCAAGATCAACGACAAACTCAGCCTGCGTTACGGCGTAGGGGTGTTCGAACCGGCCAACACCATCGCCTTGCGCTATTTGCTGAGCAAGAAGGTGTACCTGGAAGTGGCCACAGGCGTGGCCAGCTCCCTGGATATCTTCTACAAGCGCGACTTCTAAACCCAACTGGGTCAAATGTGGGAGGGGGCTTGCCCCCGATAGCGGTCTTTCAGTCAGCTAATCTGTAGCTGACCCACCGCCATCGGGGGCAAGCCCCCTCCCACATGGACAACTATTTGCACTCAAGCTTTTGGCCAATTACCAAGCAACCTAACTATTCCATTTGACATTCGCTGCCTAAGCAGTAATATCTCGTCACACATTCACTGCCTAGGCAGTAATAAGGTGACTTTCAATGCCTCACTTCACCCCTGACAACTTCCACAACTGCCATCTCGGCCTGTTACTGGGCCGCGCTGCGATCCTCAAGGACCGCATCATCGACACCCATATGGAACCTCACGGCATCACCGCCGCGCAGTTCAAGGTGTTGATCATCATGGCCCAGTTCGGCGTCGACACCCCGGCCGAATTGTGCCGCCATTTGTCCCTGGACAGCGGCTCGATGACGCGCATGCTTGACCGGCTCGAGCAGAAAGGCTTGCTCAGCCGCAAACGTTCCGAGCTGGACCGCCGCCAGGTGCAACTGGTGCTGACCGCCGAGGGCCAGCGCCTGGCGGACATGCTGCCGCAGATCGGCGCCCAGGCCCTCAACCAACTGGCCGGCGTCCTCGAGTCGGGCGAGCTGGAAACCCTGGAACGGATCCTCAAGAAAATCCTGATCGCTGCGGGTGACCCCATCACGATCCTGCGGGTAGGTAACCAATGAACACACGCGCACTCAGCCTGGTGCTGGCGGCGATGACGCTGGCCGGTTGTGCCAACTACAGCGGCCTCGACACGCAGGGTCAACGCCTGGACGCCAACACCCTGCAAACCGGCAAGTCCTTGAGCGGCGTGACGCTGTCGGATGCCGCCTGGCCCAGCGCCGACTGGTGGAAAAGCCTTGGCGACCCACAGCTCGACGGGCTGATCCAGGAAGCCCTGCAGAACAGCCCCGACATGCAAGTGGCCAGCGCCCGCGCCCATCAGGCCGAAGCCGCAGCCTATGCCGCCAACGCC
>NZ_CVTO01000069.1:0-10714 GCF_900004715.1 Pseudomonas sp. 24 E 13 | reverse complement strand
CGGCATTGGCTGATCAGCACCGTGCTGATGGGGCTGGCGGCGCTGCTGTTGTTTCGAATCGAAGGCGTGTGGCTGCAACTGGGCTTGAGCACCCTGGCAGGCGCGGTGGTGTTGCTGGGTATGGGGCTGTGGCTGAAGCCGTGGCGCAAGGCGTGAATGATCGTTCGGGAAGACTCAAATGAAACATCGCTGGATTCAAATGGATATCGCCAAAGGCATCGGTATCCTGGTTATCGTGTACGCCCACAGTTGGTTTGTCGCCAACTCGGTGGATTTGCTCTACCCGATCATTGCCTCGTTCGTGCTGCCGTTGTTCTTCTTTTTGTCCGGGGTGTTCTTCAAGCCCGAGCAGCCGTTCGTGGAGATGGCGGTGCGCAAGGCCGATGGCTTGCTCAAGCCGTTCTTCTTCACCATGTTGGCGTATGTGATCGTGCGCGCTGTGCTGCGCGGGCAGCCGTTGCTGCCGGACATCGGCGGCGTGTTTTACGCCTCGGTGGATACCATCCCGTGGCAGGCGTTGTGGTTTTTGCCGCACTTCTGGGTGGCGATCCTGTTCAGTTGGCTGATGCTGCGGCTGATCCAACGCCTGAAGCTGCCGTTGCCGGGCGCTTGCCTGCTGGCCGGCGCGCAACTGTTGCTCGGGATCTGGATCCTGCCGTGGTTCTGGCAAGTGCCGGTCAGCGTCGGCGAGCAGACCTGGACAATGCCCGGCCTGCCCTTCAGCCTCGACGTCACACTGATCAGCAGCACCTACTTCATCTACGGCTACCTGCTGCGCGATTGGCTGCGTCGGCATGAGAGTTCGCTGTTGACCCTGCTGATTGCGGTGGCGCTGTTCGCCGCGGTGTTCCTCTACAGCCACGACACCATGGACCTGGCGCAGCGCCGCTACGACCACTGGCTGTGGACCAGCCTGCTGGCGGTGATCGGCGTGTACCTGTGCTGGGCGCTGGCGCGGGTGTTGATGGTGTCGACCCTGCTGACCCGGATGATGACCTACATCGGCCAATCCACCTTGATCGTGCTGATCTTCCACGGCGAGATCCAGCACAAGACCTTCGACCTGATGGAGCGTCTGGGCCTGCATCCGTTCCTGGCGGCGTGTGTGGGCTTTGTGGTGGCGGTGGTGGTGTCGTTGCTGATCGGGGAAGTGATCAAGCGCGTGGCATTCCTGCGGTTTTTCTACTTTCCGTTTCCGCTGCGTAAAGCGGCTAAACCTTAAGCAGGACTGATGTAGGAGAGGGCTTGCCCTGATGCCAGCCAGTTAAGGCTTTTTTGTAGGAGCGAGCTTGCTCGCGAAAAACTCACAGGCACCGCGTTCATTCAGAAAGCACGCGTTATCGTTGACGTTTTTCGCGAGCAAGCTCGCTCCTACAGACGGCGGTGTATGCTCAGTCGTCCAGCTGTTGCGGCGCGGGCTTGCTACCCGGCTTGGCCGGTTTCGCGCCCTTCGCTGGCGCGGGTTCGACCGGTGCAGGTTCCGGCGCGGCAGCCGCTTCTTTTTCGGCCATCGGCATCTGGTCGATAGTGCTGAAAAACTCTTTCAGATCGAGCGTATCCGGCGGCACGTTCTTCTCGAGTTTCTTGTCCCCGTCCTTGCCCACCAGGATCACCTTGGTGCCGCTGCCGACCCCAAGCTTGAGTGCGCGGATCAGTGCATTGGTCTCAGGCGGCGTGAGCTTTTTGCTGTCCTTGGGGTCCTTGGCGAACTTCTCGCCTTCGGCGCCGATGCTGCCGAACTTCACGGTGTACAGCACCATGCTGCGTTCTTCGAAGGACTGCCTGGTGGCAGGCTCTTCCAGTTGTTTCTTGAGCGTGGCCAACGTCGGGTTACCGGCATCGAGTTCCACCACGACCAGAGGGCGGGTTTTGCCCAGCTCCAGCTTGAGCGGATTATCATCGGCAGCCAACAACGGCCCCGTAAAAGCCATCAAAGTAGCCAGAGTCAGCGACCGGATGAGCATGCGCACCTCCTTTGAATTCCATGCAGGGTTCTTGAGTTTCATGTCTGCGACAGTCAAATTCAAGGATGATTCCTACGCCACGTTGAGAAGCGTAGGTCAGGGCGTACGCTACGCAAGGGTTTGCAGGGCGGTAAGGTGATTGTTTCCTCTGATTACGAGACCTTCCAATCCGGCCAATGCCGGGCGAATGCGGGCGCCACAAGCGGGTCGGCGTCCACCCGTTCCAGGGTATGGGCAAAACCTGGGGCCAGATTGTGCAGCGCTTCCCGCGCCTCATCCCAGCGCGACACCGCCGCCGCCATGATGCCCAACGCGTTGGGGACGTTGTCGGGGGTAAACAACTGGTCGGCAAACTGATCGGCGAACACCACCCAGGCTTGATGCAGATAGCGCCGCGTGCCGGTGGTCAGTTGCGCTTGCAGGGCCTGATCCACGTTGCCCAGCCAGCGTTGCGGGTAGTCGATGATGCCGATGGCCGAATAGCAATTGGCGGCGATATACAACAGGCCGCGCAGAATCTGCGCGCGGTTGCCGACCAGCAGGTCGGCCTTGGGATACTCGAGGCCCAGGTGGATCAGGATGGCGGCGCTTTCGGTCAGCACCTGCCCATCGGGGGTGACCAGGGTGGGGATCTGTTTCAGGGGATTGATGCGCGCAAGGGCTTCGCTGCCCTCGCTGTCCTGCCAGGAACTGGCCTCCACGCGATGCCACGGCACGGCGCAGCGTTGCAGGGCGATTTCGATCATGCAGGAACCGGACTCGTCGGTGCCATAGAGTGTGTACATGGACGTTTCTCCTGAGTAACGGGTGTTGCGGCGATCCGCCTAGAACAGGCCCATCTGACCACCCACCAGAGTGCCAAAATCATCGTTCACGAACGGCAGGATCGCGTCCGCCACGGGCTGCAATTGCCGGGTCACGTAATGATCGTAGTCGATCGGCGCTTGCCGCACTTCCAAAGGCTCGGGGCCGTTGACGCTGATCACATAGCTGATCCAGCCGCCGCGCTGGTACTGGCGCGGGCGCCCGAGGCGGTCGTTGTATTCATCGGCCAGGCGTGCGGCGCGTACATGGGGCGGGACGTTGCGTTCGTAGTCATGCAGCGCTCGGCGCAGGCGCTTGCGGTAGATCAGCAGGTCGTCGAGCTCGCCGCTCAAGGTGCGACGCACATAATCGCGGACATACTCCTGATGGGGCTGGCGATGGAAGATGCGTCGGTAGAGCTCCTGCTGGAATTGCCGCGCCAGGGGCGACCAGTCACTGCGCACGGTCTCCAGCCCTTTGTAGACCATCTCTTCGCTGCCATCGGCGCGTACTACCAGGCCGGCGTAGCGCTTCTTGCTGCCCTCCTCCGCGCCGCGAATGGTCGGCATCAGGAAGCGGCTGAAATGAGTTTCGTATTGCAGCTCGAGGGCGCTTTGCAGGCCGTACTCGGTGTGCAGATGGCTGCGCCACCAGTCGTTGACGTGCTGCACCAGCGCCTGGCCGATACGACTGGCGTCCTCGTTGGAATGGGCGCTGCCAAGCCAGACGAAGGTGGAATCGGTGTCGCCGTAGATCACCTCATAGCCCTGGGCCTCAACCAATTCCCGCGTCTGGCGCATGATCTGGTGCCCGCGCATGGTGATCGACGACGCCAGCCTCGTATCGAAGAACCGGCAGCCGCTGGAACCGAGCACCCCGTAGAAGGCATTCATGATGATCTTCAGGGCCTGGGACAACGGTGCATTGTGTTCGCGCTTGGCCACTTCACGGCCTTCGGAAACCCGCGTGACGATGGCCGGCAGGCAATGCCGGGTGCGGGAAAAACGCGCACCGCGAAAGCCTTCCACCGAGTCGCTGTCGTCGGGATGCCTGAGGCCTTCGATCAAGCCCACCGGGTCGATCAGGAAACTGCGGATGATCGACGGGTAGAGGCTTTTGTAGTCCAGCACCAGCACCGACTCGTAGAGGCCCGGGCGTGAATCCATGACAAAGCCGCCGGGACTGGCCTGGGGCGGCTTGTCGCCGAGGTTCGGCGCAACGAAGCCCTGGCGGTGCATCAACGGCATGTAGAGGTGGGTGAACGCCGCGACGGAACCGCCATTGCGGTCGGCGGGCAGGCCGGTGACGCTGGCGCGTTCGAGCAGGAACTCGAGCAGGTCGGTCTTCTCGAAAATCCGCGTGACCAACTCGCAGTCCTTGAGGTTGTAGCGCGCCAGGGCAGGCTTGTCCTCGGCGAACATGCGGTTGATTTCGTCCATGCGCTGGTAAGGCGTGGAGATGTCCTTGCCTTCGCCGAGCAGGGTTTGCGCGACGTTCTCCAGGCTGAACGACTCGAAGCTCCAGGTGGCCGAGCGCAGGGCTTCGATGCCGTCGATGATCAGCCTGCCTGCGGCCGCGGCGAAGTAGTGATTGCGGCTGCCGTGTTCGCGCCAGGTCATGGCTTCACCGCCGCGCCCGAGCAGCAGCGGCACGTTCAGGCGCTGGGCATGTTCGTGCAGTACGCGCAGGTCGAATTGCACCACGTTCCAGCCGATGATCGCATCCGGATCATGGGTGGCCAGCCATTGGTTGAGACGTTCGAGCAGTTGGGCGCGGGTGTCGCAATAGTCGAGCTTGAAATCCACCGCATCGTGCTTGTTGGGCGGCCCGAGCATGTACACCTGGCGCTCGCCGCAGCCTTCGAGGGCGATGGAATAGAGATCGCCCTGGGCGGTGGTTTCGATGTCCAGGGACACCAGCTTCAACGGCGGACGGTAGTCGGGAGCGGGCTTCATCTGCGCGTCGAGCAGGGTGCCGTCCGCATCCGCAGTGCCGCCGAACCACACCGGGGCGGTGATAAAGCGTTCCATCATGTAGCGCTCGGGCGGCCGCACGTCGCCTTCATAGACATCGACCCCGGCGCTGCGCAGGCGCTTTTCGATGTCCATCAGTTGGCGGTGCTGCCGGGCGTAGAGACCCAGGACCGGTCGATGATGGAAATCGCACAACTGCAACGCGCGCAACTCAATGTCGCGCTCGTCCTTGAGCAGCCAGCCCAGCGGCTTGCGATGGATCTCGGGGATGAACATCACCGAGGTCTGCATGGGTAGGCGAATGCACCGAGGCCCCTGGTCGGTCGCCAGCCAGAAGCTGACCTGCGTACCCGCCGGAGTGTCGCGCCAATGCCGGGTCAGGACAAAACCCTGCTGTAAATCCACCGTACCGCACCTCGGCAATTGCTTTCAGGGCGTGATTCTACTCGGCATCCGGTCAAGGCGGCAGGTTAACTGTCATCTCACAAATCTGTTGCGGAATATGAATAACAATTACTATCATTCGCGCCGGAGTCGTATTCGCGCAGTGAGGAAGCGCACCGTGTTGCCCCCTTCCTCATCATTGACGGTTCACCGTCCGGATTGACCATGCCTCTGTGTAGCCGCCTCGCTGTGCCCTTTCGCCCTACCGTGCTTGCCCTTTGCTGCGCCCTTAGCGCTGCCGCGCAGGCCGATACGAGCAACACCCTGCAACTGGACGCCACGCGCATCGATGCCCAGGCCCCCGCGCCCGAGGCGTTGCCTGCGGTGTACGCCGGTGGGCAGGTTGCCCGTGGCGGGCAACTGGGCGTGCTGGGCAATCAGGACATCATGGACGTGCCGTTCAGCATGGCCTCCTACACCGAGCAATTGATTCGCGACCAGCAGGCGGAAACGGTCGGCGATGTGCTGCTCAATGACGCGTCCGTGCGCCAGGCGTCAGGGTATGCGAACCAGGCCCAGACTTTCATGATTCGCGGTTTGCCGTTGAATGGCGACGATATTTCCTATAACGGTTTGTACGGCATCCTGCCACGCCAGATTATGTCCACTGACGCGCTGGAACGTGTGGAAGTGTTCAAGGGCCCCAACGCGTTCATCAATGGCGTGACGCCGGGCGGCTCGGGGATCGGCGGCGGTGTGAACCTGCAACCCAAGCGCGCCGGTGACGTGCCGCTGCGCCGCTTCAGCACGGACATCAGCAGCGATGGCCGGGTGGGCGAGCATCTGGATATCGGGCAGCGCTTTGGTGAAGACCACCGTTTTGGCGCGCGGGTCAACCTGTCACAGCGCGAAGGCGACACCGGTATTGACGACGAAAACCAGCGCTCGAAACTTTTCGCGGCCGGCCTCGATTACCGTGGCGATGCACTGCGCCTGTCGGGTGATTTCGTGTATCAGAAGCAGCGTATCAATGGCGGACGCAACTCCGTGTTCCTGGGCAGCGCGACCCGCGTCCCGGATGCGCCTTCGGCGGATACCAACTATGCGCCCCGCTGGAGCAGCACCAACCTGGAGGACACCCTGGGCATGCTGCGCGCCGAATACGACCTGAATGAAAACTGGACCGCTTACGCCGCAGGCGGTGCCAAACACAGCCGGGAAATGGGCCGGTATTCCTCGATTACCCTGACCGATAACCTCGGCAATGCCACCTCCAGCCGCTCGACCATTGCCCACGAAGAAGACAACGCCAGCCTGATGGCCGGCTTGAACGGCAAGTTCCAGACCGGCGCCGTCAGCCACCGACTCAACGTCGGCCTGGCCGGCATCTGGACCCAGGCGCGCAACGCCTATGTGTTCAACGGTTCACCGGCGGCAACCAACCTCTACAACCCTGTGACCGGCGCCCCACCCACGCTCAACACGCCGCGCAATACCCCCGGCACCGACTTCAGCGACCCGACCATTACCGCCAAGACGTTCGTGCGCAGCGCTGTGGTGTCCGACACTCTTGGTTTGTTCGACGACCGTCTGTTGGTGACATTGGGCGCACGTCGCCAGCAGATGGTGGTGCAGGGCTACAACTACATGAGCGGCACACGCACGGCCAACTACGACGAATCGATCACCACGCCGGTCTACGGCATTGTGTTCAAGCCGTGGGAGCACGTGTCGCTGTACGCCAACCGCATCGAAGGCCTCGCCCAGGGGCCCACCTCGCCCCTCAAATCCGGTGACCGGACGATCATCGGTGGCGGGCAAGCCTATGCACCGGCGCGCTCCAAGCAGATCGAAGCGGGCGTCAAGGTCGACATGGGCACCTATGGCGCCACCCTCGGCGTGTACCGTATCGAGCAGCCGGGGGCGGGTTATGCGCAAGTCATCGATGCAACCACCGCGCGCTATGTGCGCGAAGGCCAGCAGATCAACAAAGGCGTCGAACTGAACGTCTTCGGCGAACCGGTAAGTGGCCTGCGCTTGCTTGGGGGGGTGACGCTGATGAAGACCGAACTCAAGGGCACCCTCAACGGTGCCAACGACGGCAACCGCGCCATCGGCGTCCCTTCGTTCCAGCTCAACGCCGGTGTGGATTGGGACGTGCCCGGCCTGCAAGGCGTGACCCTCAATGGGCGCATGCTGCGCACGGGCGGCCAGTATGCCGACGCGGCGAACAACCTGAGCCTGCCCGCGTGGAACCGTTTCGACCTGGGTGCGCGCTACACCTTCGCGCTGGCTCAACGTGAGGTAACACTGGGCGCTACGATGGAGAACGTCGCCAACGAGAAATACTGGGAATCGGCCCAGGGTGGCTTCCTGAGCCAGGGCGACCCGCGGGTAGCGAAATTGTCGGCGACGATTGATTTCTAACAACACGGCGGTTGACGATGGGCATCAGCGTTGATGCCCGTTCGCGTCAGGCGCGCCTGGCGCTGTTCAGATAGTTTTCGATGTTGCCCATTTGCTCATCCCAGCCCCGGGAGTTCATCTTGAACGCTTTCTGGCGTCGAGCCTGGGGGACGTTGTCGAAACCCGATTCCACCACCCGCAGCAGAATGCCCGGCGCGCGATCCTCAAGGGTGAATTCCACCAGCGTCGGTTCTTCCTTGTCGTAGTCGATGTCTTTATCTACCGCAAAGGGATGCCACCAGAAAGAAAACAGCGTTTGCGGCAGGATGCGTTCGATCCTGGCCTTCCACACCACATGTTCGTAGCCTGGGTAGGTGATCTGCGCTTCAAGGGTTTCGCCGGTCACAAAGGTTTTTCCCTTGAGGGCGATACCGAACCAATCACCAAATCGCTCAGCATGGGTGAGCGCTTCCCACACCTGTTTACGTGATGCGTTGAGCAGGACTTTTCGTTCGATCCGATCCAATACGTGCATAAGTCACCTCCTCCATTGAACACTAGGCGACATCGACCAATGCGCAACTTTTGGTTATGCGCGATGATGATGTCCCCATCCTTGACCTGGTCATAGGTTATGACTGAAGGCTTGAAAGGAAGTTGCTTTTGCAAAGGCGTGGGCTACCAGGTGGACCGCCTGGACATGCCCATCAGTCACTGCCACTGCAACAGTTGTCGCAAGGCGCACGCGGCCGCGTTTGTCGCCACGGCCGGCGTGATGCGCGAACACTTTCGCTGGACTCACGGTGAAGAATTGCTGTCGTCGTTCGAGTCATCACCGGGCAAGCAGCGCCATTTCTGCTCGCGCTGCGGCTCCCATCTGATCGCCGAACGCGCGCACCAACCCCACGTAATCGTGCGGGTGGCGACGCTGGACGATGATCCGGGCACCAGGCCCACCGCCCATATCTGGACAAGCCATGATGTGCCCTGGCTTGTTGATGACGGCGTAGAGCGCTGGGGCGAATGGAAAGTCTGAGTCAGACGCGCGGGTCGCCAGGCGCTTTGGCCGGCGTCGCATATTGCGGCTTCAAATGACCCTCCTGGTCGAGCAGCCAGGCATCCATGATCTGCCGCACCACCGGGCCCGCTACTCGGCCACCGGCCTCACCGTTTTCGATCATCACTGAGATCACGATCTTAGGATGTTCGGCTGGCGCGAAGCCGACAAACAAGGCGTTATCGCGATGACGCTCCAGCGTCTTGTTGCGGTTGTAACGCTCGCCCTGCTTGATCGCCACCACTTGCGCGGTGCCGCTTTTGCCGGCGATGCGGTATTGGGCACCTTGCGCGGCCGCGCGGGCGATACCGCGTGGGTCGTGCATGACCAGTTGCATGCCGTGGTTGACCTGTTCCCAGTCACGCGGGTCCTTGAGGACTACGTTGGGCATCGGGTTCTCATCCACCGGTGGCACGCCGTTGATGGTCTTGGCCAGGTGCGGCCGGTTCCATACGCCTTTGTTGGCGATCAGCGCAGTCGCCTGGGCCAGCTGCAGCGGGGTGACCTGCATATAACCCTGGCCGATGCCCAGGATCACGGTTTCGCCGGGGAACCAGGGCTGGCGGCGTGTGGCGCGTTTCCAGGCCTGGGAAGGCATCAGCCCGGCGGACTCTTCGAACATGTCCAGGGACACCTTCTGACCCAGGCCGAATTCGGCCAGGTAATCATGCAGGCGATCAATGCCGAGTTTGTGGGCCAGGTCATAGAAGTAGGTGTCATTGGAGCGCATGATGGCGGCGTCCATATCTACCCAGCCGTCGCCGCTGTGGTTCCAGTTGCGGTATTTGTGATCGAAGTCCGGCAGCTGGTAGTACCCTGGATCGAACACGCGGGTTTGTGGTGTGACCACACCGCTGTCGAGACCTGCGATAGCCACTTCGGGCTTGATGGTCGAGCCTGGCGCATACAGTCCGCGCAGCACGCGGTTGAACAGCGGGCGGTCGATGGAATCATGCAACGCGGCATATTCCTTGAAGCTGATGCCGGTGACGAACAGGTTCGGGTCGAAACTCGGCTTGCTGACCATGGCCAGCACCTCACCGGTTTGCGGGTCCAGGGCAACCACCGAACCACGACGATCACCCAGGGCCTCTTCGGCGGCTTCCTGGAGCTTGACGTCGAGACTCAAGACAATGTTTTTACCGGGGATAGGGTCCGTGTGCTTGAGCACCCGCAACACCCGCCCCTGAGCGTTGGTTTCGACTTCTTCATAACCGACATGACCATGCAGTTCCGATTCGTAGAAGCGTTCGATCCCGGTCTTGCCGATCGATTGGGTGCCGCGGTATTCCACTGAATCGAGGGCCTTGGACTCTTTCTCGTTGATTCGTCCGACATAGCCAATGGAGTGAGCGAAGTGCGCACCCAATGGGTAGTGGCGAACGAACTGGGGCTCAACGTCTACACCCGGTAGGCGGAACTCGTTGACAGCCAAGACGGCGATCTGCTCTTCGGTCAGCTCGTAGAACAGCGTGACGGGAACAAACGGATGGCGGGCCTGTTTGAGCGCTTTGTCGAACACAGCGCGATCTTCGGCGGGCAGGTGTAACAAGCTGACGATCGCGTCCAACTCACCCTTGAGGTCGGTGGTGCGCTCGCGGGTGATGGTCAGGTTGTAGCTGGGGCGGTTGTCGGCCAGGACCACACCGTTGCGGTCATAGATCAAGCCGCGCGTGGGGGTGATGGGCAGAACGTGGACGCGGTTGTTTTCGGAAATGGTGGAGTGATAGTCGTATTGCACGACCTGCAGGAAGTACATCCGGCCCACCAGGGCGCAGGTGATACCGATCACCAGGAGTGCGCAGGCAAGCAAACGTTTGTTGACCAGACGGTGTTCTTTTTCGTGGTCCTTGATGGGTATCGGTTCAGGCATTTCTACAGCATCTCGTTGAAAAAGGTCGACGCCGCGTCCTGCGGATAAAGATCAATCCTTGTGAAAATGTGCTGCACCATACCAAAAATGCAGAAACACTTTGTATCGATTTCCCTCAGCGGCGGGTTATTTCATCCAGAGAAGCGAAGGTGCGGTACTAAGCGAGCGGCGGCTGAAGAGATGCTTTTCAAGCGCCCAAAACAAAACCCCTGTTTGCGTTAGCAAACAGGGGTTCTGGAATTTAATCTTGACG
>NZ_CVTO01000014.1:0-14101 GCF_900004715.1 Pseudomonas sp. 24 E 13 | reverse complement strand
TCTGCGCCGACGTTCGCGGGCGGCACCCTGGCGGGGCCGGGACGCGTGCAATTTATCGACGATCTGTTCGAATGGGATGAGATGAATATTCAGTTCTATCGCCAGGAGGACGGCGCGCATTATCCGTTGGCAGTCGACGATGACGGCGAGGCTCTGTCGCCATTGGCGGCCTTCCAGGCTGCCGATCTGGCCCGGGTGCTGGTGCCGGCCCGGCCGCGCAAGGCCTTGTCTGTGCTCTACCTGCTATCTTCCGGCCAGCTCTGGCAGGCGGGCGATGACAGCGTACCGGTCGAAGCCCACGACGTGGCCACCGTCAACGCGCTGAAGTCGAGCGAGACAGCGCACGACGGCGCTCAGTGCGTCGGCCAACCCTGGGAGATCCTGGTGCCCACGGCGATGCAAGTGATCGACGGCGTTTCCCTGGAGGGCATTCTATGAGCAGACGTCACGGCGCGTGGCCGATGGGCCTGGTGTCGGACGGCAGCTTGCCGGTCGGGGCGGTGACCGCCTTCGCGGGGGCTGTGGGCACCCCGGTGCCGAATACCGCCAAACCTGCAGACGTAACGGCGGACAGCAGCCTGCTCCCGATTGAGGCATGGGGCTGGATGTTATGCGACGGGCGCGAGCTTGAAGTGAGCGTGTACGAGGAGCTGCACGCCATGCTGGGTTACCTGTACGGCGGCAGCGGCGCGACCTTTCATATCCCCGATTACCGTGGCACGTTCCTGCGTGGCAACGATTGTGGCGCCCTTAAGGACCCGGACACCGCGATACGCACCGACCCCACCGGCAGCGCTAAGGTCAAGGCGGGGATCGGCTCGCGCCAGACTGCCGCGATGCTGACTCACGAACACACCTATCAAACCGTGCCCGTGGCCGTGCAGATCGTCGAAGCCGGCTCGGCAGACAGCGCCACGCCTGGGCAGTCGGTGACATCGGCACCGACGGACGCCCAAGGCAATGTGTTGAGCGCCGGTGTCAGCCAGTTTGAGACACGCCCCAGCAACATTGCAGTCAACTACTTGATCAAGTTCACCAGCGGCGCTGGCTCCCCTTGGGCACAGTTGTGGCTGTGAGCGGCATCGACAGCGTTTTCCCCTTTCATTCGATACTTGGCATTCTGAACGGCGGACACCATGGGCAATTCAGCAGAACCGATAACCGACACGGATGTTGCGGCGCGCCAGGAGGCGCTGCGCCTCGATTTTGCGGTGAGCCTGAACGAGGAACACGTCACCTTGCAGGTCGCGACGCAGGTCGCATCAATCGCGCTGGGTGAGCGCACCCACCATTACAGCGTGCTGGCGCTGGCCAGGCATCGCTTGCGTGACGCCGAACGCGGGCTGGACCTCTCCAGCCAGGGATGGATCGAGACGGCGGAGCTGGCCCAAAGCCTGGGCATCGACGAGGCGCACTTGAATATCCACATTTTTCGCGCCCGCACCCAGTTCCGAAGGGCCATCGCGGCCACCGGCCAGGCACCCGAGCTGATCGAGCGGCGGCGTCGCGAATTGCGCATTGGCAGCCTGTACTTTCAGATCACGCGGGGTTCGGCACTGGAGGGCCGCTTCTGGCCGTCAACCCACTAGGATGGGAGCAGGGCGGGCCACAATTGCGGGTACCCGCCCTTGTTATCGGTGGTCGCATAGTTCGAATCAATCGCTATCGGCAGCTTGCTCGAGACTGCTTTGGGCGGGATCGACTGCACCATTTGGTAGCCGCGCCCCGGAATGTCCGGCACGCTGCTGATGGATTTCCAGTAGGCCTGGAACGGCAATTGGTAGAGCTGCTCGCCGCTCAGTCCGCTATTGGCGCCGACATAGAGGCCGGGCGAGTAGCCCGCGTCTTTCACAGCCAGGAACCAGGCATTGCAGTAGTCAATCACCGCCTGCGCCGCGCTTTTGATATTGACGTTTTCCAGGTCCATCCAGACGCTGACGCCGTGGGGTATGCCAACGGTCTGGGCGTGGGCCACGGCGTATTGCCCATACTCTTTGCCCAACGCGCCGGTCGGCGACCAGGGGTAGAAGCGCACGTGCTGCACCGGCATCAGCCCGAGGCCGTGTTGTCGGATAAGCAGCGCTTCGTCGGCACTCAGATCGCCTTTGCTCGCGTTGTCCTCATGGGAAAGGTAACGCAGGCAAAACCCGTAATGACGCGAAACAAACTCCAGCACCATCTTTTCATCCAGCACGCTATCGGTATCAAAACCCTGGAGCGGTGGCGGCACGGTGGCCTTGCTGTTGCTCGGGGCTGGGTGGCCGCTCAGGTGCTCTGCAGCCCCCAGGCAGCGAACGCCTTTGGTGCGGTCGGCATAAATGCCGTTGCAGCCGGTTTTGATGTCGGTGAGTGTCGAACTGCGATTTTTTGCCTGGTTGAAGTATTGCTGTATGCCGGCCCAGATCGCGGCGGTGCCGCCCTTCAGTTGGCCGCCGGTACACGCATCCAGGCTCAAGGGCGCGCTGCGGAGTGCGCCGCTCAATGTCGAAAACGTGGCGGCCTGGATGGCCGCCAATTGGTCGAGAGTGCCTGGCAGGCTGCAGTTGAAGTGAGCGCACCAGGACGATCCGTCACTCATCCGCGCAATCATTCCTACGCCAATCGAGCAGTTATCGGTACCGATGGAATGCCCGTAAGGGACTTGGCTCAGCGCCCCCTGGACGACGCGTTGGTTCACGGCAATAGCAGGCATGTGCGTTCCTCGTACGGGGGATCGGGGCTGAACCCTTGGAGCAGGTTGCGCGCCAGCCAGCCGGGCTGGCGGCGCCCTGGCCGTTTATGCCGGCACTCCTACCACCAGGCTGGTATAGCCCATCTTTGTCAGCCGCTGGGGCAAGTCTGCAAGCACCAGTCCCAATTGCACGACACCGATGTTGGAGTCGTAAGCGGTATACGTTAAGGGCACATCCGCTCCGGGAGTGGTTGAGGGAGTAATCAGAAAGCCCAGCACGTGCACATTGTTGCCGGCCCAAATCTTGGTTCCTGCTGGATACGTTGGCAGTGCTGTAACGAAGGCGGCAGGCAGGACGACGCTGGCGTTGGCGATAGACAACTGCGCTTCCTTCGTTTGACTGTCCAGGCCCAGCAGTGTGATCAGTTGCCCGGCTGCTGTGATCTTGACGGCGTCGACCAGGTTCGAGAGGCCGTAAACCTGCGGGCTGTTTGGATCGTTGAGCCAGTAAGTGGTCAGCAATGAGCAGAATTGGTTGACGTAAAACCAGTTGGAGCCGGGGGGCTGCGTCTGAATGAGGTACTCCACCGCGTCGGGGTCCGTGGCATCCAATGTGGCCATGTCGACGAAGAGCGTGGGATTTGGCGTGGTAATGGCGCCGATGCTGATGTGATTAGTCATGTTTTTTCCTTATTGAGCGGAACGGTAGCGATCAATGCATGGCGGGGAAATCCCGCTTTTGGCGCCTGGGTGCCAGTGATGGTGTTCATCCAGATAAAAACTCAGCGCGTAGACGTCAGCGGGAAAATGGACCCTCAGCGTCGGGTGGTGGCGACTGTGGTCGACCACGCTGGCGGCGCCGACATGGTTGGCGGCCGCTATGCAGTAAGCGGGGGTGAAGTCGTATTGCCGGGATGTCATTGCAGTGCTCACCAAAGTACCGGCACCGTCCATGCAGGTTCCGATCAGGTAGGTGTGGTCGGGCACGTTGTCCTCGACCGCGATGGTCCACGGACCCGGCGCCACCGCGCGGGTGCACGACTCAAAACTGGGCGCGTTGTTGTCCAGATTGAACAGCACGCCATGGTCCACCCCCAAGTCGACGACGCACTGGCCGCTGGCGGTAAAGGGCATGGGCGACGGGTGCTGGGAATGGGTCGACCAGATGAAACTGGGCTCGGCGTGCCACATCAGCAGCGCGTGGGAACCGGCCGGCACCAGGCTGGGGCTGGCGATCCATACCAGGGAGGCGATGCGCTCGTCCTTCGTGACGGCAGCCTGGTAGACGAAGAAGGTCCAGTCGCGGTCGGAGGCGTTTGCCAGGCGCAGGCTATAGATCGGTGCCTTCATGGCTGGTTCTGCCTGAACTGATTGGGCGACGGTTCACCGGTACTGAGCGTCCACTCGTTTTGCGCATCCAGGACAGCCGTCATGGTGCAGACCTGATCAGGAAAGCGTATGCGTGCCGGCAGGTTGAACTGGGCTGGATGCAGGGGCGCATTGGGTTTGAGGTCATAGGCACCGAAGCTGATCCAGTAGGCAAGCTGCGCCTTGCGCGCCGGCGTAAATACAGTGGTGATATTCGGGCCGGCGTTCACACTGAGTGTGGCGCCGCCGTGCATGCCCAGGCCTGCGCCTGGAGCCAGGGTGGCGATCAAGCTGCGGTCGCCCTGGATGATCAACTGGCCACTGGGCGCGGGTTCGGGACGCTCGCGAAATTCGTAACCAAAGTGCGTTTGGGCAAGTATTACAGCACTTCCCATCTCGGGCTCGGCGCTGGCGAATTGGCAACTGCTGGTGGCCTCGCTGTCATCGAGCCAGACAAAATCGTAGTCCAGACACCACTCAAAACAAACCACCACCCCCGGATTGGCCCCGGCGACGCGCCACGCATGCTGGCGCACGCCCTGCTGATTACAGGCGGCGTTGGCAAGGTCGTGATACAGGCACGCTTGGCCACTGCGTAGTGATTGATTGACAAACCACAGCGTGTAGTGGGGGTTGCTGGGCATAGTGTCTTTTCCGAAGCTGAGGGCGTAAACCGATCACGGGCAAGGCTGGCGCTACGGCCAGACCCGCCCGCCACCGGCGACGGCAGCGCCAGGGCTACCCGAACGCCGCCGCAATGCCGCTTAGGCGCTCACCCAGCGGTTGTCCGTACCCAGGGCGTAGGACAGCGCATAAATGTTGTCAGGGAAAATCACTTGTTGGGTCGGATTCACCGTAGTGACATCGAGAACGGTACCGACTTTGACTTCGAAACCGGCAGCGATGTAGTAGGTCGGCGTCGGGGTGAAATGGTGAGTCAGGTTCGGGCCCGCCTCCATGACGAATGCAGCAGAACCGCCGACGCTCATGCCCACCGTGAATTTTTTGTTGGGCACTGAGTTGTCAGCGGTGATCACCAGCGAACCGGAGGGGCTGCCTTTGGCCGGAGAGCTGAAAGACGGTGTGTTGGCGTTGTTGGAAAACTTGATCGTGTTGCTGTCGACCAGGTCGGCGCCGACGCAATCCGAAGCGTTGAAGGTTACGCCTGGCGTCACCTCGCCGACCGCGCCCCATACGAAGCCGTAGTCGATCGTCCACTCGAAAGTGATTTGAGTGCCTTGAGCGATAGTGAAGGGGCTGGCGAACCACGCCAGCGAGAAGATGTTGCTGGCGGACTGATTCGGTACCGTCTGGTAGACGTAAAAAGTCCATGGGTTCACAGAGTTGTTTTTCAGGGTCAGCTGATAAGGGTTAGCCATGTTGATCGTTCTCCACGTGTGCCATTGAGGGTACGGCCGCTGGTCGCGGTGATGGTCCGTGGGAGGAGTATTGGCAGGTTGAGGGGGTGGGGGTATTACAGGACATTACATCGCATTACAGGGAGCGTGCGGCCGACCCGCAAAACATCAGCGGCTGACCGATCACTCTCTCGTGATGGACTGCCGGCCTCAGGCCTGCTGCGCGGCCGTGACCAAGTGATGGAGGTTCTGGCTGTGCGTTTTGGCGGTAAGGGTTTCCAGCAGCTCAGTGCCGATACGGATGCGGCTGCGGGCTGTTTCGTGGAGCAGGTGCGAGGGGGCGAAGGTGTTGAAGGCCAGGACAGGGACGCTGGTTCGGTTGGATTTGAGTCGAGTGAACTGTTCCATGGGGTAGATGTACGGATCGCCAAATCCGATCGCCGATGTGCGGCGACGAGGCGGACGTTAGGGTGATGATTGGGGCTGTGCAACCGGCCTGATGATTACGACCGTCAGTCACCTCACTTCATGTCGCCCCACTCATACGTAATGACGATGTATATACTTCGTCCATACAAAATTGGAGGGACTTGTACATGTCCAAATTAGCCGTCTTCACACTGAAACTCGAATCGGAGTTGCGCGACCAATTCATGGCGGAATGCGAAGCCTCTCATCGCCCGGCATCGCAAATCGTGCGCGAAATGATGCGTAAGTTCGTACAGGCGCAACAGGAATCCAGAGAATATGACGAATTCTTACAGCGCAAAGTCGATGCCTCGCGCGCATCCATACAAGCGGGCCGAGAGATTTCCAATGAAGCTTTGGAAGCTGAATTCGCGGCAAGGCGCGCTCAAGTAGATAACCAGGAATGAGGGTCGCCTGGACACCCGAAGCAGGGCAGGACCGTCGAGATATCTGGGATTTCCTATTCGATAAAAACCCACAGGCCGCTGCCGATATGGACCGGCGTTTCAGTATTGCAGCGGCTGGCTTGGCCCACAATCCGGAAATTGGCCCCTTGGGTCGGATCTCGGGCACACGCGAAGTCATTCCTCACCCGAGCTACCGCCTGGTTTATCAACTTGAGCCAAGTGTGGTGAGAATCGTAGCTCTGGTGCATACCGCTCGCCAGTGGCCTCCCGAAAGTGACACGCCTGATTGATGCCTTAAGCGCACGGGAGCTGAATGCTCCCTGGTCCGCAGTGACGGCGTGAGGAACCGCCAGCCGATCAGCATTTTTTACGCCACCGCCAGACACTCCAGACCTTCACGCCTTCGTCTAGCGGCAGCCTTCAGGCTGCGGCGCCGGTACGTTGCATAACACGAACAACCGCGCCCTGGCGCCTCCGCCGTCCTGGCGACTGAGTTCGCGCCAGCCGTTCGGCAGCGGCGCGAATTCATCCGGCGCTTCGTTGCTGCTGATCAACCATACCCGCCGCGTTTGGACAGGCAGTGCTGACAGGCGATCCAGATAGATGCGCCCACCGTCCTGGTCCACCAGCGTGCCGAAGCCATAGGCATTCGGTCGCGTCGAGGTGCCGTCGGGTTTGGGCGGGGTGTAAAGCTGCAACTGCGCGTCGGTCTGGTCGTAATACACGTAGCTGAGGTACCACATCATGTCGCTGAGGACGATGCGGTCGTCCTCCTGGTAATTGCGATTGACGAACTCCACCGGCACGTTGAATTGATCCTGCTCATCCACCTCGAAGTTGTTCTTCAGGCCCAGCAGTTCCATGCCCACAAACAGCACCAACAGCGCTGCGCCCAACCATGACAGGCGTGACGGCAAGCGGTCGATGGCCATCGCCAGGACGATCGGCAAACCTAGGGCGTACACCGTGAGATAGCGCTCGATAAAGACCGGCGAGATAAACGACACGCCGTACACCAACAGCAACGGCAGCAGGAAAAACAACGCAGGCAAACGAGCCCCGGGGTTGCGCCATGCCGTCACCCAGACCACCGCTCCCAACAACAGCGGAAAGGTCCAGAACAGCGGCGCCCAGAAATCAACGCCTTCATCCTGCAACACGAACTGCCAGATCATCGAGGGCAGGGACAGCAGGTTGACCGGCTCTTCCCAACCAATGTCCCCGCCTACCTTGAGTTGTTCGACGTGCTGCACCAGGTCCAGAAGGTTCGGCAGCCAGGGCAGGTACAACACCACAATCGTGGCGTTGGCCACCCACCATGCCGGGCGCGTGATCAGACGCGGGCCTGGCGAGTGCAGCCCGAGGTACGCCCAGTGCACCAGCACACACAGCGCGGTGAAATAATGGGTGTAGAAACCGGCGCTCATCAACAGCACATAAGCGGCCAGGTAAAGCGTGCGCTCGGGCTGGCGCAGCCAGTAGACCAACGCCAGCGTCGCCCCCAACAGCCATACGCCGAGCAGCGAATACATGCGTACTTCCTGGCTGTAGCGCACCGCCGTCGGCAGCAGCGCCAGCAGGATGCCGGCCAGCAGCGCGGCGCGACGGGTGGACAGCTGCCGCGTCAGCCAGATCCCCAGCCCCACCACGACGGCACCGGGGATGGCGCTCATGCTCCTGATCGACCAGATGCTGTCGCCAAACACTTCGATCCAGCCGCGCAGCAGCACAAAATACAGCGGCGGATGCACATCGTGGGCGGCGTGAAACCACAGGTCGGCCAGCGCATATTCGCTGAGCAAGAGGCTCGAGCCTTCGTCACCCCAGATCGCCGCCGACGTCAGGTGGTAGAACCGCAGGACCATGGCCAGCGCCAGGATCGGCACCCACCAGAGGCGGCTGAGCCACCCGGCGCCGTCCCGGGTCAGGCGATTGAACGCAGGCAAGACCCGGACTTTTTCATTTTGCTCTACCACCGACCGACGCATATCGACTCCGTTACGACTGCCCTCTACAGGACACACCCTGCGCATGCGCAAACACCGCCACTTTAGGCCAAAAGCGGTGGGCCCGTTGCTGGAATCAGACAAATCAACAATTTGCGTAGGCCTTCACCGAAGCACTCGTAGGATCAGGCTATGATTGCCCTCCTCCACGGACTCAGGATCAAGGAAACGTTATGCGCATCGGTTTGCTGTCACCTCTGGCTCTGGCCTTGCTGGCCGTTATTCCCCTGGCGGCCCAAGCCAGTTCCGACGACTCGTGCTACCCCGACTGGCGGGTCTCGCGTGACAGTCTCGAACCGTGCAGCAACCAGCCTTTCCTCAGCCCGGGCAACGATAGCCGGGTCAACCTGCGCCTGTTGCTGGCCGATAAAAAAGCCGCGCCGCTGACGCCCAATGCCTTGGGCGAAGACGACTTGGCCCAAGGGTTCGGCCCGGTGCCGTTTCCGGTGTATCGCCTGATGCCGATTCCAGCCGCGAGCGATGAGCCCGATAACCAGGCGGACGATTCACGCACTGCCGAGCTCGACACCCTGCTCCAGCCGCTGGGCATCAAGCGCGATGAATACAAAACCGCCGGCGAAGCCTTCCTCAATGGTGAAGGCAGCCGCTGCCGCAGCAACAATGACGACAGCGCCACGGCGTTTATCAGCCAAGTGATCAAGGCCGATATGCCGCCGGCTGAGCGCGACGTATTGGTCAAAGCCCGTTTGCAGCTGCTGACAACCTGCGACTGGGACGGCCAGGTGGTGGACGCGCAGTTGACGCCCTCGGCCAACGCCCACCTGTTTCGCACTTATTTGCAGGCCGCCGCTGACTTCTACAGTGGCCGCTTCGGTGACGCTGAGCGCGGTTTCGCCGCCGCCGCGACCAGCGATGCGCCCTGGCTGAAGGAAACGGCGCTGTACATGACCGCGCGCACCTCGCTGAACCAGGCCCAGGCCCAAGCGTTCGACGAATACGGCATGCCGCAGCGCGAGCAGGTGGACAAGCCCGCGTTGAACCACGCCGAACAAGGCTTTCTCGCTTACCTGAAAACGTATCCACAAGGCGATTACGTGGCCTCCGCCCGTGGCCTGCTGCGCCGGGTGCACTGGCTGGCGAACGACGATGCCAGGCTTGCCGAAGACTTCACCTGGCAGCTGACCGAGGCCACCGACGCCCAGCGCAATGTGAGCGTGGACGAATTGGTCGAAGAAGCCGACCTCAAATTACTGATGGCCGGCAACACGTCGACGAACAGCCCAATGCTGCAGGTGGTCAGCGACCTGATGGCGATGCGTGCCCACACCCCGCCCCTGTTGAGCCGCGCAGACCTCGACAAGCAAAAGAGCACCTTCGCCAACGAGCCGGCATTGTTCGACTACCTGCAAGCGGCGTATGCCCTGTATGTCGAGCATCAACCCGACACTGCCCTCAAGCATCTGCCGGCGGACGTGCCGTCAACCCTGGACTATTTCGCCTTCAGCCAGCAAACCCTGCGCGCCCTGGCCCTGGAAGCCAAACAAGACTGGGCAGGTGCGCAAGCCCTGTGGCTGCAACTGCTGCCGCTGGCCAGGCAACCGCTGCAACGCGACCAGCTGGAGCTGGCCCTGGCGATGAACTACGAGCGCAGCGGCCAACTGGCCAAGGTATTCGCCGCCGACTCGCCGATCAGCGCCAAACAGGTACGTTACATCCTGCTGCGCAACGTCGCCGGCCCCGACCTGCTGCGCCAGCAGATCGCCAATGCCAGCGACCCGACCGAACGCCAGAGCGCGCAATTCGTGCTGCTCTACAAAGACCTGCTGCACCGCCAGTTCGCGACCTTTGCCGACGACCTCAAGCAAGCCTCGTTGTCCGAAGACAAGCTCGGCACCAGCCTGGGCTACACCTACACCAGCGGCCAGACCTTGAAGCTGTTCCAGTGGAACGGTGACAAGGCCGAATCCGGCTACGCCTGCCCAGGCATCGCGCAAACCGCCGCGACCTTGCAGGAGGATGCAAAAAACCCCCACGCCCTGAACTGTTTCGGTGAGTTCATCCTGCGCAACGGCCTGGACGGCATGCCCCTGGAACAACCCCGCGCCGCCGGGAGCCTGGGCAGCACCGCCTCGGACTTCAAGGGTGAGACCTTCTCGCGCCTGGACGGCTACAAGCAAGTGATCGCCAACGCCAAGGCACCGAAAACCGACAAGGCCTACGCACTGTTTCGCGCCATCAACTGCTACGCGCCGGCCGGCTACAACAGTTGCGGCGGTGAAGACGTGGCGCCTGCCGTGCGCAAAGGCTGGTTCCGCCAGCTCAAGAGCGGTTACGCCGACACGCAGTGGGGCAAATCGCTGCAGTACTACTGGTGAAGTCGCTGTGGCTGGGCTTGCTGTTGCTGGCGAGCCCGGCCTTCGGCGCCGTCGACGCCCGTGACTACGACGCCTTCTGGTTGTGGAGCGGTGTCACGCCCCAGCCGGTGCTCAAGCAGGCCAAAACCCTGTACATCCTCCAGGGCCAGATCAACTCCACGCGCCGCGCACCGCAACGCGGCGTGCAACTGATCGCCCAGGGCATGAGCGTGCCGCGCATCACCCAGGGCACTGTCTGGGTGGTCTACCGCGCCCATACCTTGCACTGGCCGGAACCGGTCTACACCCAACTGCTCGGCCAGGTGCAACGCTGGCGTGACGCGGGCAACCCGGTGGTCGGCATCCAGATCGACTTCGACGCCCGCACCCAATACCTGCACGAATACGCCGCCTTCCTGCGCGACCTGCGCCAGCGCCTGCCGGCCGACCTGCGCTTGAGCATCACCGGCTTGATGGACTGGAGCAGCAACGCCGACCCGGCCGCCATCGCCCAACTCAAGGGCGTGGTGGATGAAGTGGTGGTGCAGACGTATCAGGGACGCCACAGCATTCCAGACTATGCGGCCTATTTGCCCCGGATGAACCGGATGGGCGTGCCGTTCAAGGTCGGCTTGATTCAGGGTGGAGAGTGGGAGGCGCCGGGGTATTTGCAGGGGAGTGAGTGGTTTCGGGGGTATGTGGTGTTTTTGCAGAATCGTTGACACGTCGGTTAAATTTATGCAAGAAAGTGTCCTCTGTCCGCGGACAGAGGACACTAACTTTTGGGGCCATATGAAAAGTCAAGACATCGTAGTCCTGTTCAAACTGATCAGCCTCGAATTACGGGCCAAAGGGGAGCGGGTAAAAAAACGGGTGTTTTCTGTGGAGAAAGACGCCGCGGCCCTCGGTTTTCAAAGTCTTGCGGCCTATATTGAAAACTTCGAAACCGTTCAACTTTCAACAATGGATGACTGGCGCGGGTGGGATGACGCAGACGAGGATTCTGAAGAACACGCTTCGCAAAACTACTCTGTGAGAGCGCTGTCTTCAGCTTTGGGTCTGAGCAAAACCGAAGTGTCTTCATCCCTGAATCGTTGCAGGGAAATCGGCTTGATTTATACGAGGCAAATCGATGGAATCCCGCTGGTAAGAAGCACAGCGCTGCTGGATTTGGTTACGCACAGCATTCGCTATATTTTTCCGGTTAAGCCTGGCGCTATCGTCCGAGGCATTCCAACGGCCTTTGCCGCACCGGTATTGGCAGGCAAAGTGATGAGCGGAGGCGACCTTATTCCCGTCTGGCCAGATGCCTACGGAAAAAGCAAAGGGCAGGCAATTACACCGTTGTACAAAACCGTTCCCGGCGCCGTGAAGAAAGACGAGCTTCTCTATCATTTCCTGGCCCTCGTTGATGCCATCCGCATCGGCGGACCGCGTGAGACCAAAGTCGCCGACGCCATGCTGCGGGAGTGGATACTGTGACGTCCAACCGAACAATGATGCTGCAAATGCTTGAGGAGGTTGCCGAGGCCCTGGGCGAAGAGTTATGTGAGCAGGTTGCCTTTGTCGGTGGATGCACCACTGCCTTGCTTATCACTGACGAATACACCCTGGAGTCGATTCGCGGTACCGATGATGTGGACCTGGTCATTCATCTGACAGGCACCACTGATTGGTATCGGCTGGAAGAAAAACTCAAACATCGAGGTTTCAAAAACACTGGCCAAGACTCGGTAACTTGCCGTTTATGACTGGGCCAGTTGAAAGTCGATTTCATGCCGACGCAGGAGAACGTCCTAGGCTTCGCCAATACTTGGTTCGTGGGCGGGTTGGAACGCGCCATTGGCTGCACCTTGCCCAACGGAACACGGATCAGAGTGTTCGCCGCACCCTGGTTCCTCGCAGCCAAATTGCAGGCCTATCAGGGGCGCGGTCATGGCGATGTACTGATGTCCAACGACATTGAAGACATCATCGCCCTATTGGATGGCAGGGAAGAACTCATCGAAGAAGTGAAACAGGCGCCTATCGAACTGCGGCATTTCGTGAGCGAACAATTTACGGCACTGCTTGCGTTACCCGCATTTGAGGACGTGATCCAAAGCACCGCCCAGGATCCAGCTCGTACGGCGTTGATTCACGAACGACTGACCGCGTTGATTGGATTCGGAGCAACCGCTTGATCCTGCAATTGAACTTGAGTCGGCAAGGAACCGGCAGGATAGAGAACCGCGATGTCAGCGGCTCGGCACACAATGCTGGCACACACCTCTACGTGATTGCCGACGGCACTTCAAAACCAAATAGTGGCGAATTGGCAAGCGCTTTGAGTCACCACCTGCTTGAGTGTTTTCGCCATGCGCACCCTGTTGTGGTGTCTTGTCCTGAACACGCCCTGATGCTGGTGCTTACTTCCCTCGACGAAGTGCATTCAAACATCTGTCCAGACTTTCCATTGGCGTCCACCAGCTACCTTGTATTGCTGGTAGTTGGTCACACAGCAATCTCCATTCACGCAGGTGATTGCTGCCTGGGCCATCTGGAGAAGTCTCAACGCCTGAACTGGGTGAACTCACCTCATTGCGGCCCAAACTGGAGAGGCGATCTGAGCCATTCGCTCATCGCCAACTCTCCAGCCCGCAAAACACTGCTCAACTGCATGAGCCACCGACGGGCTCATGAGCCTCACATTCAATCCATGCACGTTGCCCAAGACACGACATGGATCATGGCGACAGATGGATTCTGGGCCGAACTCTCAGCCGAAGATCAGTTCAAGGCCGTCGTAGAACGTACCCTTGACGGGTGCGCAACCGAAGACGACGTCACGTTCATGTTATTGCGTACGTAAAAAAGCTGTTACCAAACGTAGGTTACGCTCGACACCACCTTTGGCCATTCGTCGTAGCAGCAATCCAAATTACTGGAGCACAGCGAGACGCGGGTCTTGTGGGTACGCCCGATTTCCTCCGATCACTGAACAGCCTGCAACGGATACACCGACTCCCACCCTCCTCCCAACGCCTTGTACAAGCCGACCATGGCCAACGACACGCCCGTGGAGCTTTCCACCCACTGTTCCTGGGTCGCCAGCAGCGCGCTTTGCACGGTGAGCACATTGACGAAATCCGCTACCCCTTCGACGTACTGGTGTTGCGCGGTGGTGAGCGCGATCTGGTTCTGGCGCACGGCTTCGGCGAGGCTGTCGCGGCGCAGTTGGCTGGCGTTGTAGCGGGTCAGTTGGTCGTCGATCTCATGCCAGGCGCGCAGCACGGTTTGCTGGTAGGCCAGCGCCGCTTCCTGTTGCTGGGCTTCACGTAAATCGACCATGCCTTGCAGGCGCCCGCCGTTGAACAGCGGCAGGCTCAATTGCGGGCCGAAGGCGAAGGCGCGTGAGCCCCAGGAGCCGAAGTCCGAGAGTTGCAGGGCCTGGGAGCCGAGGCTGCCGGACAGGGTGATGCGCGGATAGAAATCACCCTTGGCCACGCCGATGCTGGCAGTGGCGGCG
>NZ_CVTO01000021.1:0-2086 GCF_900004715.1 Pseudomonas sp. 24 E 13 | reverse complement strand
GCAGCAGCATGGCCCAGGTCGCCGGGGTGGCCTGGATCAGCTCCACCGCCCGCTCACGGATCAACTGCGCCAGCAGCAGCGGGTCTTGGCGTTGCTCGTCATCGGCGAGGACCACGCTGCCACCGCGCACCAACGGCAGGCACAGTTCCAGGCCGCTGATATCGAAGGTCACGGTGGTCAGCGCCAGGTAGCGCTGCACGCCGTCCAGCGGCAAGGCGCGCTCCATCGCCAACAGGAAGTTGGCAAAGTTGCCCCGGCTGATCTGCACACCCTTGGGCTGCCCGGTGGAGCCGGAGGTGTAGAGCGTGTAGGCCAGTTGCTGCAGGTGCCTGGGCAGCGCCGGTGCATCGGTCGGCTGCGCCTGCAACGCCAGGTCCTGCCAGAGTTGGCAGCGCAACGTGGCCGGGAGATGCTCATCCTGAAGGTCGCACAGCAGCAGATGCGGCCGTGCCCGCTGCACGATGGCCGCCTGCCGCGCAGGCGGATGGCTCGGATCGAGCGGCAGGTACTGCGCCCCGGCCTTCTGGATGCCCAGCAGGCAGACCAGCAGGCGCTCGTCGCGCGGCAGGCAGAAGGCGATCGTGGACTCCGCCGTCACACCTTGCGCCAACAACCAGTGCGCAAGCTGGTTGGCCTGTGCCTGCAACTTCCCGTAGCTCAGTTGTCGGTCGCGGCAGAACACGGCGGTGCGCTCGGGATGCAAGGCGGCCTGAACCTCGAAGCGGGTCACGAAATCCGCCTCGACGTTCAGTTCGGCAGCGTCGCCCGCGCTGTGCAGGCGTTGTACCGAGCGCAGTGGCAGCGTCAGCAGCGGCTGCTGCAGATCGAGATGCGCCAGGCTGGCCAGCACACCCAGGTAGTCGTCCACCAGGCACTGGATGCGGGCCGGGTCGAACAGCGCGGTGGCGTACTCGACGATCAGTTGGCTGCTGGCCCCATCGCCGCGGCCCTGGCTGAACACATTGAAGGTCAGGTCGAACTTGGCGCTGATCGCCCCCTGCGGCAATGCCAGCGGCGCTACCGTGACGCCCGGCAGTTGCAGATTGCGCTCGCCGAGGTGATCGACCTGGTAGTTGAACATGGCCTGGAACAATGGCGTGCGGTCGAGGCTGCGCTCGACCTGGAGCACATCGAGCAGGCGCTCGAACGGCAATTGCTCATGGGCCCGATCATCTGCCAGGCGCTGGCCAAGGCGCCGCAGAAAATGCTCCAGGCTTTCTAGCCCATCAAGCTGCACGCGGTAGGCCAGGGTGTTGACGAACAGACCGACCAGCGCCTGGCTGTCCGCCGCCTCACGCCCGGACACGGGCAAGCCGATGGCGAAATCGCGGCGCCCGGCGTGTTTCCAGAGCAGCAGTTGCTGCGCGGCGAAATACAGCACGAAGGGGGTGACCCCAAGCTGCTTGGCACGGGCCGCGATTGCCGAGGTCAGCTCGCCGGGTAACGGGAACTGCTCACGCGCGCCGGCATACGCCTGCACTGCCGGGCGCGGGCTTTCGCTGAGGGCCAGCGGCTCGTCACTCAAGCCCTGCAGGCGCTGCTGCCAGTAATCGAGCAGTACCTGGCCGGCATCCCCTTCCAGCGCCTGGCGCTGCGCTTCGATCACTTGCAACAGGCCCGTTCCGGGCACAGGCTGACGGCCCTCATAGAGAGCGGCCAGATCCTGCACCAGCAGCCCCATGGACCAGCCGTCCACGGCGATATGGTGGGCGTTGAACAGCAGGCGATAGTCGTCTTCAGCGAACTGGAACAGGTCGATGGCCACCAACGGCCCCTGGGCCAGGTCGAAGACCCGTTGCGCGGCCAGGGCGATCGCTGCCTCCCGTGCATCTGCCGGCGATGCGCGCAGATCGTGCAGGGCGAAGCTGGCCTCGGGCGCCTCCACCAGGCGCTGGCGCACCTGCCCGTTGTCCTCGAAGAAACGGCAACGCAGGGCTTCGTGACGTTCGATCAGGCTCAGGCAGGCGCTGCGCAGGCGTGGCACGTGCAGTTCACCCTGCAAGGCCAGCAGTTGCGTGACGTTGTAGGCGGTGGTGTCGGGTTCGAGCTGCTGCATGAACCACAGCCGTTCCTGGGCATGGGACAG
>NZ_CVTO01000012.1:0-12782 GCF_900004715.1 Pseudomonas sp. 24 E 13 | reverse complement strand
CTTGCCGCGACGCTCAGTCATGCACAAGATCGTTCCCACGCTCCGCGTGGGAATGCCGCCGAGGACGCTCCGCGTCCTGCTTTCAGTGCAACATCCGGCAATTGCGCAATGGTGACGCGGAGCGTCACGGGATGCATTCCCACGCGGAGCGGGGGAACGATCCATGCGTGGCGCACATAAAAAAGGGCCGCGACGCTCAACGGCGTTGCGGCCCTTCTTTAACGGTGGCGCTTATGCCGAATGGTAAGTCGGCAGGGCAAAGCGGTTCTGGCTTTGCAGCATCGAAATTTGTGGCAGCTCACTGGCTTGTTCGGCCAGGTCGCGGCGGATGGCGCTGATGACCCAGGTCAGTTGGTCGGCGGTGTGCAGCTGCTGATACGAGATCGAGCGCTTGACCTGTTTGCCTTCGCTGTTACGCAGGGTCAACAGAATGCCGCCGTCTGGACGTGGTTGGGTGGTGACGTCGTAGTTGGAAAATACCGAAGCGAATTTATCTTGGATCAGGCTCATGTCTATCAGCTCCATTGGCTCAAGTTGGCAAGCATGGAGTGATAGGTGCAGTGATTGTGCCAGTATTGAATCTTATAAAAAGTCTTTATAAATCAGTGACTTATAAAATCTCAAGATTTTCGTTTTCGTGCAATTTGCATGAAAGGCCATCGTGCATCCTGCATTTTGCGTTATCCAGACGGTTAATTCCCGCGCGCAGTTGCTGTTTTGCTAACGACTCAGACCGCATGCTTGCGGGATAAATTCCATCCGGCCGGCGGCCGGGCTTTCTCTATTGATTCTGCCTATGGGCGCTTTTGACAAAAAAGCCATGACAGCGGGGAACTCCATCGCGACACTGGGCGCCATATAAAGCATCAGAAAGGAGCCCTACTATGTCGACCCAGCCCCAACAAATGACCGAAGACGAAGCCGCCGAATTTGCCGAGCAGGTCTTCGACGTCGCCCGCAAGGGCGATGCCGCCATGCTCGCGGCGCTGTTGGCCAAAGGTCTGCCGGCCAACTTTCGTAACCACAATGGCGACACGCTGTTGATGCTCGCCGCCTACCACGGCCACGCCGAGGCGGTAAAAGTGCTGCTGGAGTTCAAGGCCGACCCCCTGATCGCCAACGACAAGAACCAACTGCCGATTGCCGGTGCGGCATTCAAGGGCCACCTGGCGGTGGTCAAGGCGCTGATCGAAGGCGGCACCCCGGTTGAGGCGGCGTCTTCGGATGGGCGCACGGCGTTGATGATGGCGGCCATGTTCAACCGTGTCGAAATGCTCGATTACCTGCTCGGCCAGGGTGCCAACCCCAAGGCCACCGATGCCCAGGGCGCGACGGCGCTGGCGGCGGCGCAGACCATGGGGGCAGTGGATACGGCGGCGCTGTTGCAAAAACTGGTGTAGGCTACGCGCCCTCGAAAACCGCCCGCCACAGGACCCACCCATGAAAACCGCTCTCGTCGAACTCATCAGCAAAATCAGCAGCGGTGTCATGGGGGCGGACGAGGTGGCGCGTATCGCCGATGAAGCAGCTCAGGCCTACGCGGATCCTGCGGCTTTTCTGGCGGCCAATCCGGATATCAACTACGACGACAGCTTCCCGATTCCTTTGGGGGAGTGGGTGGTGGTCGGCAGCCTGCCGGACACTGTGCTGTTCCAGGCCGACACCTACGCGGACCTGTTTGCGCAGATCGTTGCCTCGTTCGGTCCGGGCGTGGCGTTCAACCTCAAGCCCAAGCAATTGGCCAAGACCGAAGACCTGACCGCGCTCAATCGCATCCAGATCCAGATGAGCGCCCTGAGCCCGGAAGACGGTGGCTATGTGCTGCTCAACTTCAGCCAACTGCTTGATGACGAAATCCAGGCCGTCCTGGTGTTCGGCAACGACCTGTCGCGGGTGCTGGAACTGTGCGCCGAGGTTGGTATCAAGGCTGAGCCGTCGCTGGAAGCCCTGAAGATTGCCGTTCACGTTTAAATAATACGGAACCCCCGTCAGGGCTGACTATCCTACAAGGGCATGCCCCCACACTTAGGAGCGACACCATGGGTTCAACTTTCAACGGCCTGATTGGCCTGATCATCCTCGCGCTGGATATCTGGGCGATCATCAACGTGTTCAAAAGCGGCGCGAGCACGGGCGCCAAGGTGTTGTGGATTCTGTTGATCCTGCTGCTGCCGGTACTGGGCCTGATCATCTGGGCCATCGCCGGGCCGCGCGGTAACGTGCGGATCTAACACCGCACTGTGGGAGGGGGCTTGCCCCCGATTAGCGGTGGGTCAGCACTGTATCTGTTGCTGACCCTCCGCTATCGGGGGCAAGCCCCCTCCCACATTGGTTTTGCCGGTTTTACCTACCCCCGCTGAATTTGTGTGTCGAAAGTATTCGCTGCACGAAATTTTCACATCCCGTCCAAGACAATTCGCCCGCTTTGTTCCTCTGCCAGGGCCCCAATCCCTGGGGCATTTAAAGCGGTGGCGAGCTCGCACGTTCAGTAATTAATAGCCTTGCCGGCCTTGATCGGGCACCATTTGCGCCACCGCGTTAACCACCCACCCCGGCCAGCCTGGGCGAGGGCGGACGCCACTGCATTAATTTCGCAACTTCAACTTCCAATGGGTCCTAAAACGACATGGCAAACCCGGACGCCCTGAATCAGCAGCGAGCTTCAAATCGCCTGCTGCAACCGACCGTCAAATCCCATCTGGCATACACGCTGCTCTGCGCACTGGTCATGATGGTGATGTTCTCCCTGCTGCGCCTGGCGTTGCTGGTCTACAACCGCGAGATGATCCTCGACACACCCGCCTCGACCTTCCTGGAAGCGTTCGCCAACGGCCTGCGCCTGGATATCCGCCTGGTGATGTACCTGCTGGTCCCGCTGCTGTTGGCCTTGTTCAGCGTCCGGGCCATGGCGGCGCGCGGGTTTTTCCGGTTGTGGCTGACCGTTGCCTCCAGCATTGCGCTGTTCCTGGGCCTGATGGAGATGGACTTCTATCGCGAGTTCCACCAGCGCCTCAACGGTTTGGTCTTCCAGTATGTGAAGGAAGATCCGAAAACCGTGGTGAGCATGCTCTGGTATGGCTTCCCGGTGGTGCGCTACCTGTTGGCCTGGGCCGTGGGCACGCTGATCCTGAGCATGGCCTTCAAGGGCGCCGACCGTGCAACGCGCCCACGTGGCCCGTTCAGTGGCGGCAGCATCGGTACGCGCCAGGTGGCGCCGTGGTACAGCCGCATCGCGGTGTTCGTGGTGTGCCTGCTGGTCGCCGTGGTCGCCATCCGTGGCACCCTGCGCCAGGGCCCGCCGTTGCGTTGGGGCGACGTGTACACCACCGACTCGAACTTCGCCAACCAGTTGGGCCTTAACGGTACGCTGTCGTTGATCGGCGCGGCCAAGGCGCGTTTCTCCGCGCATCGCGACAACGTCTGGAAAGCCACCCTGGAACAACCGCTGGCCACCCAGACCGTGCGTGACATGCTGCTGCTGCCGAGCGAGAAGCTGGTGGATACCGACACCGCCGCCGTGCGCCGTGATTTCACGCCGCCGGCCGAGAAGACCCTGCCGATCAAGAACGTGGTCGTGATCCTGATGGAGAGCTTCGCCGGTCACTCGGTGGGCGCCCTGGGCCGTCCAGGCAACATCACGCCGTACTTCGACAAGTTGTCCAAGGAAGGCCTGCTGTTCGATCGCTTCTTCTCCAACGGCACCCACACCCACCAGGGTATGTTCGCCACCATGGCGTGCTTCCCGAACCTGCCGGGCTTCGAATACCTGATGCAGACCCCCGAAGGCAGCCACAAGCTGTCGGGCCTGCCGCAGTTGCTGAGCGCGCGCGATTTCGACGACGTGTACGTCTATAACGGCGACTTCGCCTGGGACAACCAGTCGGGCTTCTTCAGCAACCAAGGCATGACCAACTTCATCGGCCGCAACGACTTCGTCGATCCGGTGTTTTCCGATCCGACCTGGGGCGTGTCCGACCAGGACATGTTCAACCGTGGCCTGGAAGAACTGAAGGCTCGCGAAGGCGGCAAGCCGTTCTACGCACTGCTGCAAACCCTGTCCAACCACACACCGTACGCGTTGCCGACGCCGTTGCCGGTTGAGCCGGTCACCGACCGTGGCAGCCTCAACGAGCATTTGACGGCCATGCGTTACTCCGACTGGGCGTTGGGCCAGTTCTTCGAGAAGGCCCGCAAGGAGCCGTACTTCAAGGAAACCCTGTTTGTGGTGGTGGGCGACCACGGCTTCGGCAACGAGCAACAGATCACCGAGATGGACCTGGGCCGTTTCAACGTACCGATGCTGATGATCGCGCCGGGCATGCAGGAAAAGTTCGGCGAGCGTGACCACACCGTGGGCACCCAGATCGATATCGTCCCGACCATCATGGGTCGCCTCGGCGGTGACACCCTGCACCAGTGCTGGGGCCGTGACCTGCTGAACCTACCGGAAGGCGAGAAGGGCTTCGGCGTGATCAAGCCATCGGGCAGCGACCAGACCGTCGCCTTGCTGACGGCCGACCGCGTACTGGTCCTGCCCAAGGAAATGCCACCGAAGTTGTGGCAATACGAACTGGGCGCCAACCCGACCGGCAAGGTCATTGCCGAGTCGCCGGACGAAGCGGCGCTCAAGCAGAAACTTGAGTCGTTCCTGCAAACCGCGACCAAGAGCCTGTTGGATAACACCGCAGGTGTGGTGGACGGCAAGCCGGACTAACTAACAAACCGGCAATAAAAAAGAGGCCTCAATTGAGGCCTCTTTTTTTTACCCTTGGAAGGGGCTTATATCTTGCCGAGCAACAACAGCACCAGCAGAACTACCAGCACCACACCCAGGATACCCGACGGGCCATAACCCCAGTTACGCGAGTGCGGGAACACCGGCAGGCCACCCACCAACAGGAGAATCAGGATAATGATCAGAATCAGGCTCATGGTTTTATTCCTTATAGGCCTTCTGTAAAGACCGGTTATTCAGCGGGAGTCTCGTCCATCTGATAATGGACGGCTTATCAACTCCGACTCTGCCGCCTGATAAAAAATTCAGTATTTTTTTAAAGCATTTCGCTTGCTCGCTTATTTCTTTTAACACGGCCGCAACTACGCAACGTTAGTTGAAAAATATTGAACTTAGGCTATACGCAAGTATCCGACCGAGCCCGCGGTTTGCCTGGGGCATTCATCATTCTGATGGTGCGTGGGCGCGGCAGGAACCTTCGCTACACTGCCGATCACTTCCATCGTGAACCACAAGGCTACTTCCTATGCAAAACCGCATGATGATCACTGGCGCCGGGTCCGGTCTGGGTCGTGAAATCGCACTGCGCTGGGCCCGTGAGGGTTGGCGGCTGGCCTTGTCGGATGTCAGCGAGCCGGGCTTGCAGGAAACCCTGAGGTTGGTGCGCGACGCCGGTGGCGACGGTTTCATCCAGCGCTGCGATGTGCGTGACTACAGCCAGCTCACTGCGTTGGCGCAGGCCTGCGAAGTGAAGCTTGGCGGCATCGATGTGATCGTCAATAACGCCGGCGTGGCGTCCGGCGGGTTCTTTGCCGAGCTGTCGCTCGAGGATTGGGACTGGCAGATCGCAATCAACCTGATGGGCGTGGTCAAGGGCTGCAAGGCGTTCCTGCCGCTGCTGGAAAAGAGCAAGGGCCGTATCATCAACATCGCCTCGATGGCCGCTCTGATGCAGGGCCCGGCCATGAGTAACTACAACGTGGCCAAGGCCGGTGTGGTGGCGCTGTCGGAGAGCTTGCTGGTGGAACTCAAGCAGCAGGAAATCGGCGTGCATGTGGTGTGCCCGTCGTTTTTCCAGACCAACCTGCTTGATTCATTTCGCGGGCCGACCCCGGCGATGAAAGCGCAGGTGGGCAAGTTGCTCGAGAGTTCGCCGATCTCGGCGACGGACATCGCCGACTATATCCATCAGCGCGTGAGTGCGGGCGAGTTCATGATTCTGCCCCACGAGCAGGGGCGAATGGCGTGGACACTCAAACAGAAAAACCCGCAGTTGCTCTATGACGAGATGACGCTGATGGCTGACAAGATGCGCGCCAAGGCGCAGGCCATAAAGGGCTGATAGGGGTGCGGTCTGTCAGGCAAATTACCTATGCCTGTAGGTGATGCCTGATTTGGCCGCGAGCCATTGCTGGTTACGCCACAAACAAGCATGGTCGGGGTCCTGACATTCGAAAAAGGACAACCGCCATGCTGGTCTTGAGCCGCGCTTTAGGCGAAAGCATTTCCATCGGCGATGATATCGCCTTGCACATTCTTGAAGTCAGTGCCAACCACGTGAAGTTCGGCATAGCAGCGCCGGCAGGCGTCAGCGTGCATCGCGCCGAGGTGTATCGCAAAATCCTCGAGCGCCAGGCGAGTGCCGCCTATCCGGTGCCGGTGCCCAACCCGTAGCGTCACCGTCAATCAAACAGGTGCTTGGGCACGTCGTGCTTGAGCATCAGTTGGCACTGCTCGCTTTCCGGGTCGAACACAATCAGCGCCTGGCCTTTGGTCAGTGCCTGACGTACGCGCAGTACCCGGGTTTCCAGCGGTGTGTCGTCGCCATTGTCGGTGCCATCGCGGGTGACGAAATCCTCGATGAGGCGGGTCAGGGTGTCGACTTCAAGCGCGTCGTAGGGGATCAGCATATAAGCCTCGGGGGTCAAGTCCCGGCGATGCTACTGTGCCG
This sequence comes from Pseudomonas sp. 24 E 13, assembly GCF_900004715.1. Lineage (NCBI taxonomy): Bacteria > Pseudomonadati > Pseudomonadota > Gammaproteobacteria > Pseudomonadales > Pseudomonadaceae > Pseudomonas > Pseudomonas sp. 24 E 13. The sequence continues at coordinate 6,096 of NZ_CVTO01000012.1, read as the reverse complement.
GGACTTTTGTTGCCAGTGTCGGGCGTTTCAAGTATCAGCTGTTGCCGGCATCGGACTTGTTCCCGACCAGGCTGTCCACCGACGGCACCCGGGTATCGCTCTCCATCTGTGTCTCATGTTCGATCTGATGGCTGAAGCGGTCCAGGGAGCCTTGTGCCGGTTGCGCGTCGCTGGCGAATACCGGTGGGCTGAGAATATAGGCGCCGAGCAGTCGACTCAGTGCCGCCAGGCTGTCGATATGGGTGCGCTCGTAACCGTGGGTGGCATCGCACCCGAACGCCAGCAGGGCGGTGCGGATGTCATGCCCGGCGGTGACCGCCGAATGCGCATCGCTGAAGTAATAGCGGAACAGATCGCGGCGTACCGGCAGGTCGTTGTCCGCCGCCAGGCGCAGCAGATGCCGTGACAGGTGATAGTCGTACGGCCCACCGGAATCCTGCATCGCCACGCTCACCGCGTGCTCGCTGGAGTGCTGGCCCGGAGCGACCGGGGCGATGTCGATGCCGACGAATTCACTCACATCCCAGGGCAGGGCGGCGGCGGCACCGCTGCCGGTTTCCTCGGTGATGGTGAACAGCGGGTGGCAGTCGATGAGCAGCGGTTCGCCGCTGTCGATAATGGCCTTGAGCGCAGCGAGCAGGGCCGCGACGCCGGCCTTGTCGTCCAGGTGACGTGCGCTGATGTGGCCGCTTTCGGTGAACTCCGGCAGTGGGTCGAATGCCACGTAGTCACCGACGCTGATCCCCAGGGAATCGCAATCGGCACGGGTCGCGCAGTAGGCGTCCAGGCGCAGTTCCACGTGGTCCCAACTCACCGGCATTTCATCCACGGCGGTGTTGAACGCGTGCCCGGAGGCCATCAGTGGCAGCACGCTGCCGCGGATCACGCCGTTGTCGGTGAACAGGCTGACACGGCTGCCTTCGGCAAAGCGGCTTGACCAGCAACCGACCGGCGCCAGTGTCAGGCGACCGTTGTCCTTGATGGCGCGCACGGCGGCGCCGATGGTGTCCAGGTGCGCGGAGACGGCGCGGTCAGGGCTGTTTTTCTGGCCCTTGAGGGTCGCGCGAATCGTGCCGCGCCGGGTCATTTCAAACGGGATGCCAAGCTCTTCCAGGCGTTCGGCGACGTAGCGCACGATGGTGTCGGTGAAGCCGGTGGGGCTGGGAATGGCGAGCATTTCCAGCAGCACTTTTTGCAGGTAGACGAGATCGGGTTCGGGAATGGTTCGAGTCATGGAAACTCCTGATGAGTTGAGGGCGATCGTTCCCACGCTCTGCGTGGGAATGCCTCCAGGGACGCTCTGCGTCCGCTGTGGTGACGCAGAGCGCCACGGGCTGCATTCCCACGCGGAGCGTGGGAACAATCGGTGGTCAGGCGGCCGGCTGACTGTGCGGAAACAACAAATCCACAAACTTCTCAGCGGTCGGTTGCGGTTCATGGTTGGCAAGGCCTGCCCGTTCATTGGCTTCAATGAAGACGTATTCGGGCTGGTCGGCGGCGGGCACCATCAGGTCCAGGCCGACCATGGGAATATCCAGCGCGCGCGCTGCACGCACAGCGGCATCTAACAGGGTCGGATGCAAAATGGCCGTGACATCTTCCAGGCATCCGCCGGTATGCAGGTTGGCGGTGCGGCGCACGGCCAGTTGCACGCCACGGGGCAAAACGCTGTCGTAGTCGTAGCCGGCGGCCTTGAGGGTGCGCTCGGTTTCCGCGTCCAGGGGGATCTTGCTTTCGCCATCGGTGGCGGCCTGACGCCGTCGGCTTTGCGCCTCGATCAAGGCGCGAATCGAATGCTGACCGTCACCCATCACTTCGGCAGGGCGGCGGATCGCTGCGGCGACCACTTCGAAGCCAATCACCAGGATGCGCAGGTCCAGGCCCTCGTGGAAGCTTTCGAGCAGCACGCGGCTGTCGAACTGGCGCGCCGCGTCGATGGCTTGCTGCACCTCCTCGAACGTGTGCAAATCCACCGCCACGCCCTGGCCCTGCTCGCCATCGAGCGGCTTGACCACGATACGTTGATGTTCGTCGAGAAACTCCAGGTTGTCGTCGGCACTGCCCGCCAATTGCTGCGCCGGCAACTTCAAGCCGGCGGCCTTGAGCACCTTGTGGGTCAGGCTCTTGTCCTGGCACAACGTCATGCTGATGGCGCTGGTCAGGTCGCTCAGCGACTCGCGGCAGCGCACGCGGCGCCCGCCGTGGCTGAGGGTGAACAGGCCGGCATCGGCATCATCCACCTGCACGTCGATGCCCCGTCGATGGGCTTCTTCGACAATGATCCGTGCATAAGGATTGAACCCCGCCTGCGGCCCGGGGCCGAGAAACAGCGGCTGGTTGATGCCGTTCTTGTGCTTGATGGCGAAGGTGTTCAACGCACGAAAGCCCAACTTGGCGTAGAGGCTCTTGGCCTGACGGTTATCGTGCAACACCGACAGGTCCAGATAGCTCAAGCCTCGGCTCATGAAATGTTCCACCAGGTGGCGCACCAGCACCTCACCCACGCCGGGCCGGGTGCATTGCGGGTCTACCGCCAGGCACCACAGGCTGCAACCGTTTTCCGGGTCATGGAACGCTTTCTGATGGTTCAGGCCCATGACGCTGCCGATGACCGCGCCGCTGTCCTCATCTTCGGCCAGCCAGTACACCGGGCCGCCTTGATGGCGCGGCGTCAGGCGTTCGGCGTCAATGGGCAGCATGCCGCGGCCCTGGTAGAGCAGGTTCACCGCCTGCCAGTCGGCTTCGTTCTGCACGCGGCGGATACGAAAGCCGCGAAACACACGGGTAGCGGGGCGGTAGTCACTGAACCACAGGCGCAGAGTGTCCGAAGGGTCGAGGAACAACTGCTGCGGATCGATGCCGAGAATCTGCTGGGGCGCGGCCACATACAGCGCGATATCGCGCTCGCCGGGTTGCTCGTTGAGCAGTTCCTGGGCAAGGCTGGCGGGGTCGGGGAAGGTGTGCCCGATCAACAAACGCCCCCAACCGCAATGCACGGCAATCGGTTCGGGGCCTTGCGCGCTGCCGTCTTCGGCCAGCCGGGCCTGCAGGCGCTCGTAGGTCGGCGCCTGGCCCTTGAGCAAGCGTTGGCTGTACGCCGCGGCGTTAGGTTTCATTGATCAGATTCCTTGTTCGCTGAGCCACAGGTTCAGCGCCGCCAGTTGCCACAGCTTGGAGCCGCGCAACGGCGTCAATTGGCCTTGTGGGTCCGTCAGCAGGCGGTCGAGCATGGCGGGGTTGAACAGGCCACGGTCCTGGCTCGGGTCCAGCAGCAGCTCGCGTACCCAGTTCAGGGTGTCGCCTTGCAAATGCTTGAGGCCCGGCACCGGGAAGTAGCCTTTCTTGCGGTCGATCACTTCGCTGGGGATCACCCGGCGCGCGGCTTCCTTGAGCACCTGCTTGCCGCCGTCGGGCAGCTTGAACTTGCCCGGCACGCGGGCCGACAGTTCCACCAGGCGATAGTCGAGAAACGGTGTACGCGCTTCCAGGCCCCAGGCCATGGTCATGTTGTCGACGCGTTTGACCGGGTCCTCCACCAGCATCACCGTGCTGTCCAGGCGCAGGGCCTTATCGACGGCGGCATCAGCCCCCGGCATCGCGAAGTGTTCGCGCACGAAGTCCCCGGCGGCGTCGTTGGCGGTCAGCCATTTCGGCGCAACGGTGGCGGCGTAGTCGTCGTAGCTGCGGTCGAAAAAGGCATCGCGATAAGCCGCATACGGATCGCTGGCGCCATCCACCTGCGGGTACCAGTGGTAACCGGCGAAGAGTTCGTCGGCGCCCTGGCCGCTCTGCACCACCTTGCAATGCTTGGCCACTTCCCGCGACAGCAGGTAGAAGGCGATGCAGTCATGACTGACCATCGGCTCGCTCATGGCGCGGAACGCGGCCGGCAGTTGCTCGATGATCTCGCTTTCGGCGATGCGCAACTGGTGGTGACGGGTGCCATAGTGCTTGGCGATCAGGTCCGAATACTGGAACTCGTTGCCAGCCTCGCCGCCCGCGTCTTCAAAACCGATGGAGAAGGTCGACAGGTCTTGCACGCCCACTTCACGCAGCAGGCCGACGAGCATGCTCGAGTCGACGCCACCGGAGAGCAGCACGCCGACATCCACGGCCGCGCGCTGGCGGATCGCCACGGCTTCGCGGGTGCTGTCGAGCACGCGATCGGTCCAATCTTCCAGGGTCAGGTGTTTTTCATCATCATGGGGGCCGTAGGGCAGGGTCCACCAGGTGTGCTGTTCGGTCTTGCCGCTGGCATCGATGCGCATCCAGCTCGCCGGCGGCAGTTTTTCAATGCCTGCCAGCAGGGTGCGCGGTGCAGGCACCACGGCATGGAAGTTGAGGTAGTGATTGAGCGCCACCGGGTCGAGGATCGGGTTGATATCGCCGCCCTTGAGCAGCGCCGGCAAGGCCGAGGCAAAGCGCAGGCGCTGGCCGGTGCGCGACAGGTACAAAGGCTTAACACCGAGACGGTCACGGGCGATAAACAGGCGCTGGGCATCGCGCTCCCAGATGGCGAACGCGAACATGCCGTTGAGCTTTGGCAGAAGCGCTTCGCCCCAGGCGTGATAGCCCTTGAGCAGCACTTCGGTGTCACCGCCGGAATAGAAGGCGTAGCCGAGGGCTTCCAGCTCTTGGCGCAGTTCCGGGAAGTTGTAGATCGCGCCATTGAAGGCCAGGGACAGCCCCAGTTGGGCGTCGACCATCGGTTGGGCGGAGCCGTCCGACAGGTCCATGATTTTCAGGCGGCGATGACCCAGGGCAATCGGCCCCTGGGCGTGAAAGCCCCAGGCGTCGGGGCCACGGGGGGCGAGGTGATGCGTGATGCGTTCCACGGCTGCCAGGTCGGCAGGTTGATGATCAAAGCGTAACTCGCCAGCTAATCCACACATAAGTTCCTTACCGGTTTTTCCGTTGGGGAGGGGTCAATACTCAATACGCCTTGAAGGGCGCGTACCCAGAAACTGACCCAGCGCTATGCGTGGAGTTTTAGATCAATAAGTTATAAAGCAAACTGCCATGAGGTCATCCTGCCTGCACTTTAGAGGCTTGAGATTTGCCGCGAACCAGGGCGCGCAGGGCAAATCGATTGGGATGACAGGCCTCGGCCACTGCGCTCGGCAAGGGCAGTGGTTCGTCACAGAGCCAGGCTGCCAGCAGTTCGCCGCACAGCGGTGCTGTGACCAGGCCGCGTGAGCCGTGCCCGCTGTTGATGTACAGGCCCGGCAGCCACGGGCAGGGTAGGTCTGGCACTTGCCGGGCGTCTTTGCCCAGTGCGGCGTACACCTGTGCAAAGGCCTCAAGGTCGGCCAACGGGCCGACGATCGGCAGGTAGTCGGGGCTGGTGCAACGAAAGGCCGCGCGGCCCTGCAAGTGTTCCGCTGCTACGGTATCGGCGTCCAGGCGTTGCAGCAGGTCCTCCGAGATTTCGCGCAGCCTCTCCAGGTTACCGGCATGTTCGGCGCTGGTGGGGGTAAGGTCCTGGCTATTGAAATCGAAACTGGCGCCCAGGGTATGTTCGCCCAGGCGAGCCGGTGCGACATAACCTTCAGCGCAGACCACGGTGGCCAGCGCCCGGCTTGCCGGCGTCTGCGCCAGGCAGGTGATCTGCCCGCGTATGCGCTTGAGCGGCAAGTCGGCGCTGGGTGCGAAGCGCTTGATCTCGGCAGCCCCGGCGAGCACGACCACGCTGGCGCTGGCCAGTACCCGATCACCGTCGCGCGCGCACCATTGGTCATCCACTCGGTCGAGTTCAAGCACCTCGCGGTGGGTGAGCACGTTGATCGAGGGGTGCGTTGCCTGCCACTGGCAGAGCGACGGTGGGTGCACCCAGCCGCCCTCGGGGAAAAACAGACCGCCCTGGGCCACGTCGATCCCGGCGCATTGCCGGGCCTGATCGCGATCGACCAAGTGCAACAGTGCAGGGGGAAAGGCTGCCGCCAGTTGGGCCTGGCGCTCGCCTTCCCTGGCGTCGAACGCCAGTTGCAACACGCCGCAGTCGTCCCAGTCGACGCCACGGTGCAGCTGTTCGAGCAGGCGCCGGGTATGCCCGAAGCCGCTGAGTATCAGTTGGGACAGTGCCGTTCCGTGCGCTGA